>JBBRUE010000011.1:0-25116 GCA_038248085.1 Myxococcales bacterium
CCGAGTAGAAGTCGAGCGCGACGGGCTCGGTGGCCTTGAGCACCTCCGCGTCGTAGTCCTTCTCGACGAGCTCCTTGACGAACGTCTTCTCTTTGACCGGCTCGGCGGCGGCAGCGTTTTTCGGGTTCATCGCGCAGAGATGACACACAACGGCGACCGGGTCGCGGCAGAGCGCGCTTTCCGTGTTCGACCGGTGACCCGCGCTGAGGGTTCGGCGATGGGGGGTCGACCCACCGGCCGTTCGGCGCTACGGCGTCGCCTCAACACCCATGACTCGACGCTTCCACTCCTGCCTGCTGGCGACCGTCCTCTTCACCGCCGGCTGCGCCACCGTCCCGCGCACGCCGCCGCCGCACCCCGAAGAGAAGTCTTCGGTCGACGCGCTGCTGCTCCACACCTTCGAGCTCGAGCTCACCGACGAGCAGGTCGCGCGGTTCCACGACCTCGATCGCGTGCGCGAAGTGCGAGCCCAGGACGCGATGCGCGAGATGAGGGCCACCGGGGCGCTCCCGATGACGCCACCGCGTGACTCGATGAGCGGCATGACCCAGAACGGCATGAACACCGGCATGGACGGAATGAACGGCGCGGGCGGCATGAACGGCATGGCCAACACCACGGCCGGGGGCATGACTCCGATGAACGGGCAGAACGTCAACGCCACCCGAAGCGCGCGCCGGGCGCAGGCTGCGGCACTGGTGGCGCTCGAAGAGAAGTACGACCAGCTCGACATCGAGGCGTACTTCGCCGCGGAGTCGCTCCTCACCCCGAAGCAGAAGGGCCCCGCGCAGAAGTTCGCCACCGCCTTCCGCGAGGCGCTCTTCAATTGGCGCCAGGCGATGCGCGCGTTCCGCGGCCGCTGATCACGCTGGGGCGTTCCTTCCGTGACGAGGTGAAGGCGCTGACCGGCGGCCAGGGCGTCGACGTGGTGTACGACGGCGTCGGGGGCGACCTCTCGCTCGAGAGCGTGCGCTTCGGAGCCACGCCCAACGTCGCGCGCGGCAAGGGGCTGCGCGGCGCGCCGAACGTCAATGGGCTCCCGACGAACCTGATCATGATGAAGAGCCTCGACGTGCTCGGCGGCCCGACCGCAGGGGTCAGCGCTCGTGGGAACGAACCACGCAGCCGTTGCCACCCGGTACCGGGCCCCACGTGGCGTGCGGGTCCTTCAGGCATCTGTGCTTCGCGGCCGTTTCCGGGTCGACCAGCACGCAGCGCTTCTCGACGCAGTCCGAACCCGGCTTCGGCCCCGAGTTGACGACACAGTCGATGGTGAGGGACCGCTTCCTGAACTCCGCCGCGACGAGGGGCTCCGTCTTCACGTTGAGCGCCAACCAGCCGTCGGCGCACGGCCGTTGAAGCACCACACAGTCCGCGCTCCGTTGACAGACGAGGCTCCCCCCCGCGGGGAGCGTCGAACACCAGCGAGAGGACCATCCACATGGGCGAAGGATAGCGCCTCGTCGTTTCCGCGCGCGGGCCTTAGGCTCGGGGCCTTGAGGGAGACCCGATGAAGGCATCAGCGTGGGCAGTCCTGTTGATGGTGAGCGCCGGTTGCCGGCAGCCGGGGACCAACGCAGCGCTCAGCGAGATCAACGCCGCGCCGCTGGGCCTCGACTTCGGGGCCGTCACGTTGGGGCAGTCGGTGACGAAGACGGTGGAGTTGATCAACTCCGGACGGGGCTCGCTGCAGGTGGACAGGCTCGAGGTGGCGGGCACCGGGGCCGCGCGCTTCACGCTCGATACGACCGGGTCGTTCGAGCTCGTCGACGGGCGCACGGTGCGCGTGACCTACGCCCCGTCGCGGGCGGTCCTCGACGTCGGGCAACTCACGGTGCACAGCAACGCGGGGAACACCGCGAGCCTGCAGATCGCCCTCTCGGGGGTCGGCGTGGTGGCCGAAGCCGACGCGGGCCCACCGGGGCCTGATGGAGGCGTGCAGCCCGGCACCGACGGCGGGCTGCAGCCGGCTCCCCGCGACGCCGGGTTCTTCACCGACGACAGCGGGTGTCCACCCACGTGGGCCACCGGCACGGAGGCGACGGCGTACCAGGTCGACCCGGCCCACACCGGCGCGCAGCCTGACGATCGCCTCACCCTGCCGTTGTGTGAGCGCTGGCGGCGCGACCTCGGGGCGCAGGCTGGCTACCCGGTCGTCTCTCGAGGGCTCGTCTTCGTGGCGACCACCGGCGCGCCGGGACGGATGCTCTGGGCGCTCGACCAGTACAGCGGCGCGACGCGGTGGGGCCCGACGGTGCTCACCGGAACCTACGCGTGGGTCGCCCTGGCGGTGGGTGACGGGGCGGTGTTCGCGCTCTCCGACAGCGGCACGCTCGTCGCGTTCGACGCGCTCAGCGGGCAGCAGCGGTGGATCGCCCAGGTGGGCTTCACCGACGCGGCTCCGAGCGTCACCGCGGCAGGCGTCTTCATCTCGGTCAACCAGGCGGTCCGCTCCTACGCGCTGACGAACGGCGCGCTGCGCTGGGTCCGGCCCGTCGCCGGAGGCAGCCAGAGTTCACCCGCGGTGAGCGGCGACTTCTTCTCCGTCTCCTATGCGTGCAACCAGGCGTACGGCTTCTCGACCCAGGGCGTGCAGCGCTGGCACGCGAGCGCGCCGTGTTCGGGCGGCGGGGGCAAGACCACCGCGCTCTACCGCGACCGCGTGTACACCCGGGACTCGGACGGTCAGCTCATCCTCGACGCGGCGAGCGGGCTCCTGGTGGGCAACCACTCGAGCCGCTTCATTCCCGCCTTCGCCGGCGACCTCGGCGTGTACACCGCCTCGGGCGCGACGCAGGGGGTCTCGCTGGCCAACGGGCAGGTGCGGTGGACGGGGCCCGCCGTGGTGGCCGCGCCGGTGGTGGTCGGTGGGCACGTGGTGCTCCCGACGGCGGGCGGGGTGGTGGTGCTCGATTCGCAGACCGGCGTGGAGGTCTCGCGCGCGACGCTCACCGACATTCGCGTCGTCGATGAACAAAACGTCTCTGGTCCCCTGGCGGGTCTGGCCGCGGCGAACGGCATGCTCTTCGTTCCGGCGGGGACGTCGGTGGTCGCGTACTGATCAGGTCTCGCCCTGGAGCGCTCAGGCCAGGCAGGTGAAGTCGCGGCCCTCGACCCAGCCCCGCTCGACCAACCACGCCCGAATCTCCGCGCGCGCGCCCTTCGCGCCGACGACGGCCAGCAGGTGCGATTCGGGTGACGGGCCGGCGAGTTGATCCGGCGCGATGGTGGGCACGCCTTCCATCTTCGTGCCGATCTTCCGCGGGTGGAGCTCGACGAACTGATCCACCCGGTGGCCCTTCGCGCGCAACAACCGCGACACCTTGAGCCCGACCTCTCCCGCGCCCCACAACACCAGGCCCCGCTCGAGCCCCAGCCGCCGCGAGATGAAGTCGCTCTTGATCGACAGGTGCGCCTCCCGCCGGTAGCGCTGATCCGTGCGCGTCAACCGCGTGTCGCTGTCCCGCCAGCGATGAAGCACCTCGGGGAGGCAGGTCAGGCGATGGCCCCGCTCGAGCACGCGCAGGAAGAAGTCCCAGTCTTCGGGGAAGTCGCCCTCGCGCCACGGGCCGACCTCGTCGAGCACCGCGCGGCGCAGCAGCGTCGAGGGGTTGCACAGCGGCGACTCGACCAGCGACTCGTGCCGCAGCAGGTCTGGCGTGGTGAGCGACGAGAGCCACTGCCCGTAGCCGATGAGGTTGGGGCTCGGCGGCTGGTCTTCCCGGAAGATCTCCACCCCGGTGCCCACGCCCGCCAGCGAGGGATCCGCGTCGAGCGCGGCGACGCTCTTCTCGAGGCGCCGCGGGAGACTCTCGTCGTCAGCGTCCATGCGCGCGAACAGCTCGGCGCGACACAGGGGGAGGCCGAGCTCGAGCGCCTTGATCAACCCCGCGCCCGCCCCGGTGTGCACCTGCATCCGCGCGTCGCCCCGGGCGTGCACGCGGAGCCGGGCCCCGGTGTCGTCGGAGGACCCGTCGTCGATGGCGATCAACTCGAAGTCGGTGAAGGTCTGCGCCAGCAGGCTGCGCACCGCGAGGTCGATGGTGCGGCCGGCGTTGCGCGCGGGGAGGAGGATGCTGATGCGCGGCATCACGAACTCAGTCGGGCGCCTGCCCTGCGCGGACGAGGGCCTCGAACTCCTCGTCGAGACCGTTGATGTGCGCGGCGAGGGAGCGGCGCAGGGCGGTGACGGCCTCCAGCACCGGCGCCCCCGCGCCGTGGCGCTCCTGGAGCGCGTGGACGAGGTCGATCAACCGCCGGTGTTCTTCCACGTGCAGGTGGTACTTCGCGTAGGCGTGCTGGCGCATCAGCGTCTCTTCCGCGACGAAGTGCAGGTCGGAGGCGGTCGCCAACTGCGTGAACAGCGCCTCGACGCCGGGTGCCTTCGCCTCGAGGGCGGCGGTGAGCTGGTCGATGAGCGCGAGCTGGAACTGGTGCTCGCGGTTCATGCTGTCTGCGGCGGAGTCGGCCTCGCGCTGCCATGAGGTTACAAGCATGACCGGCACGTTAGCCCACCGGTGGTCAGGTGCGGACGCGGGCGGTCAGGCTCTTGAGGAAGTTGCGCAGGAACTGGTCGCCGCAGGGCCGAAAGTTCTTGTGTTCGGCGTTGCGGAACAGGGCGCTGAGCTCGGGCTTCGAGACCTGGAAGCCGCTGTCGACCAGCAGCGCCAGCAGGTCGACTTCCTTCAACTCGAAGGCGACGCGCAGCTTCTTGAGCACGGTGTTGTTGGTGATCGTCTTCTCTGGCGGCCGGGGTGTCGCTTTCTCGTCGCGCCCCCGCCGGTGGATGATCAACCCGTCGAGGAACTGGGCCATCACCTGGTTGTCACACAGCAGGTAGCCCGGCTCTTCTTCGTGGAGGAGCCAGGCCTTCACCTGCGCCGCCGTGGCGTTGCCGCCGCCGAGGGCGACCATCGCCGCGATCGCCTCGTGGTCGACCTTGAGCATGAAGCGGACGCTGCGCAGGACATCGTTGTTGATCATCGCGGGCCCTGCATCGCACGCCCGCTACGGCACGTCGCGCCAGAACGCCGCGCACAGTTCGTCCCACGCAAGAAGAGGTTGAGGTCGACGTCCTTCGTCGCGCGGGGCAACGCCGAGGGCGAGACCGATCTCCGCGGCGTTGAACGGCGCGTCACTCACCGGGGGCCCCGTCGGTACGCCTCACGCAGGCGAGCCAGGGCGAGGCGAGAAGACTCCGGGAGGGGATCGACCAGTAGAAGCGCAGGGTGTCGCACGCCGCCACCACGTCAGCCCACCGTTCCGAAGGCGTGAGGTGGCGGGATTGTGCGGTCCGCCAGCCCGCGGCCCCCGCCGGAGCGCGGGACAGACCCGGGCCCGGCTGCTAACTGGCGCTCCGTGAGCGACCTTCCTCCCTGCCCCAAGTGCCAGTCGGCCCTGACCTACGAAGACGGCGCCCTGCTGGTGTGCCCTGAGTGCGCCCACGAGTGGTCGCCCACCGCCCAGACCTCGGCCGCCCCGGCGGAAGAAGGCGGGCTCGTGGTGCGCGACGCCAACGGCACCCTGCTCAAGGACGGTGACGCGGTGGTCATCGTGAAGGACCTCAAGGTGAAGGGCGCCATCTCCGCGCTCAAGGTCGGCACCCGCGTGAAGAGCATTCGCCTCGTCGAGGGCGACCACAACATCGACTGCAAGATCGACGGCTTCGGCGCCATGGCCCTCAAGTCGGAGTTCGTGAAGAAGGCCTGACGCCGCGACGGCCCCTCACCACGCGTAGTGAAAATGCAGCGAGTTTCCACCGAGCAGCTCGACCTTCTCGAGCCGGCTCGGCTGGCCGCAGAGCTCGGTGATGAACCTCAAGGCCCCGCGCCACGCGTGCTCCGTGTCTGGCTGAATGGAGCACGGGTAGGTGAACGACAACCGGCCGCTGTTCTTCCCGGTCGATTCCCACACCGCGCGCACGTTCTTCAACGCCGACTCGAGTGAGGTCGGGACGCGCGCCAACAGCGTCGCCGGCGAGCGCCCGGTGAGGGCGAGCGCCACCTGCACCATCGGCCGGAGGATCGGCCCGAACGAGGCGCGCGTCATGTCGTAGTTGATGTCGGCGAACACCGCCTGCCCGACCTCGGCGACGAGGGCCTCGCTGAAGTCGACCAGCACCTCGCCGGAATGCCACCGCACCGAGTACGGGTTGGTGAACGCCTCGCGGGTCGCCGGCGTGCACCGGGCGAGCACCTTCGCGTCCACGCCGCGCGCCTTCACCTGCTTGAAGAGCGCCGCCACCTGCACCGCGCTGGCCTGCCAATCTGCCGCTGTCGCTGTCGCCACGATGCGGGCACCGTAGTCCGCTCAGCAATCCCACGGGGCGCTCTCGAATTTCCGTGGATCCACGCGCGGGTGCGCCACCAACCCATCGAACTCACGGGGTCCCACCCACTGGCCCGCCTCCTGCTCAGGGGCAGCGCATGAACAAGCTCTCCTGGCTGGCGCTCGTCGTCCTCACCGCGGGTTGTGGTCGTGGATTCGAAGAGACCCCGCCGGCCCACACCCAGCCGTTGCCGTTGATCAGCTGTGCCGGGCTCGGTCGCCTCGCGTGCGGCGCGCGGGCCGACTGTGACGTCGAGAACCTCGCGTGCCCGGCCATCTGCCAGGACGACGGCCGCGGAGGCTGCGTGCCCTGCGACGCCTTCCGCTGCGTGACGGCCCCGCCGGCGCCGGCCTCGTGCGACACCCTCGACCACGCCGCGTGCGGTGCGCGCTCCGACTGCCGGCTCGAGGCGTACGAGTGCCTCGCCCTCTGCGCTCCGGGCGTCGAGTGCTGCCCGAGCCACTGCGTGGCGGTCGCGCCTCCGTCCTGCAGCGGGCTCGACGCCACTTCGTGCAGCGCGCGTCCCGACTGCCGCCTCGCGGACATCGCCTGCGCGCAGATCTGCGCCGACGATGGCGCGGGCGGCTGCCTGCCGACGCTCTGCGACGCGATGCCCCGCTGTGTCGACGCCGGGCCCATCTCGTGCGGCACCCTCGCCGGAGCGGCCTGCAGCGCACGCCCCGACTGCCGCCTCGAGACCCCCGCCTGCGCCAGCGCCTGCACCATCGACAGCCAGGGCCAGACGAGCTGCACGCCGAACGTGTGTGACGTCGAGCCCCGCTGCGTCGACGCCGGCCCCATCGACACCTGCGCCGGCCTCGACGTCGCGGCCTGCAGCGCCCGCTCGGACTGCGCCGTGGCCGAGCTCGGTTGCCCCATCGACTGCACCGGCCCCAACTGCCCGCAGTGCGACGCCGCCTTCGTCTGCCTGCCCGCCGCCCCGCCGTCGCCGTGCTTCGGGCTCGACGTCGCGGCCTGCACCACCGACAGCCGCTGCGAGCTCGTCAGCTTCGCCTGCACCACGGAGTGCCGTGACGACGGCCAGGGCGGCTGCCTGCCCTGCACCGCGCCGCCCCCGTCGTGCCAGCCGCGCGCCGAAGAGCCGCCGGTCGCCGGCTGCGGCATGGGTGGTGGTCAGCCTCCGCAGGGCCCGTGAGCCGCTGAACCCCGAAGCTCAGGCGCGAACGGTCGCCGCGAGCTTCGGGAAAGACGCGTACAGCTGCTCCACCGACTGCAGCACGAAGAGCCGCGGTTGCATCTGGTCGATGCGGAACTCCTGCGCGCAGAGGGTCTCGACGTCGAACGGGAGTACCTCGGGTTGATCCGACAGCGCGTACACGCACTCCCCGACGCTCGACGCGATGCCAGCCCCGAAGATGCGGCGGCCGGCGGGGGTCTCCACCAGGCCGAACTCGTTGGTGAACCAGAAGTACCGCTCGAGCCGCCGCAGCCGCACCGCGTCGTCGAGGAACTCGCAGGCCAGCGCCCCGTACTGCTGGCAGTACGCCGCGTACCGGGCGTCGGTATGAAACGGGATGTGCCCGTACAGGTCGTGCACCACGTCGGGCGCGGGCGTGTAGTTGAGGTCGCGGCGATCGCGCACGAAGTGCCCGATGGGGAACTTCCGGTCGCGCAGCAGCATGTAGAAACCCGACCCGTCTTCGAGCCCCTTCACGAACACGCCCTGCCACCCGGTGCTCTTCGCCAGCCGGGCGTTCACCTCGTCGAGGGCGGGAATGCGCGGGCGATCGAGCTCGAGCTGCGCGACGCCGGCGAGGAACATCGGCACCAGCTGCTGTTCCCGTCGCGCCCGGTGGAGCGCCACGATGTCTGCCCACGTCGCGTGCTCTTCGTCACTGAAGGGGCTGCTCCGGTCGGACAAGGAGGGCTCGTGCATGGAACCCGGCACCCTACGAGGCCCCCGCCGCGCGCGGATACTGACAAAGAGTGGTGAATCATTGTCAAACTGCTCGACAGTACTTGTTCGGGCCCTCGCGCAAGATTGGCGGGTGAGCCGCAAGTTCGTCCCGTCCCGAAATTCCTGCGCCGGGTGTCGCTCGAACTCAGCGGGATCACCCGGGTCGAGACCGCATGATCTTTGCTCTGTCCACCGGGCATGGACACCGCGGTCACCGCCCCTCTTCCGGCAAGCAGGACGTCGCTCGTCACGCTGATCGACCGCGAGAAGCGCCGGCGCCGGCGTCGCTTCGTGATCTGGACGAGCCTCGCGGTGCTGGTGCCCGCGCTGGCGGTGGGCATCTACTTCCTCGCGCGACCTGGGCCGGCCCCGATGAGCGCGCGCTTCCGCACCGCGGCGGTCACCCACGGCGATCTCGTGCGCGAAGTGCGCGCCACCGGCCGGGTCGACGCGATGTCCTCGGTGTCGGTGGGCGCGGAGATCTCCGGGCGCATCTCTGCCGTGCTCGTCGACTACAACGACCAGGTGAAGGAAGGCCAGGTGATGGCCCAGTTCGACCGCGCCGCCCTCGAGGCCCAGCGAACGCAGAGCCAGGCGATGCTCGCCAACGCGAAGGCCCAGCTCGCCCAGGCCCGGCTCGACCGCGAGCAGGGCCAACGCAACAAGTCGCGGGCCGACGAGATGTTCAGCAAGGGCGGGCAGTCGCCCCAGGAACACGAGACGGCCGTGACCACCGCCTCCATCGCCGAGGCCCGGTTCAACGCGGCGGCCGCCAGCGTGGCCGCCCAGGAGGCCTCGTCCACCATCGCCCGCACCAACCTCGCCCACACCGTCATCCGCGCCCCCATCGATGGCGTGGTCATCACCCGCAACATCGACCCGGGGCAGACCGTCGCCTCGATGCTGCAATCGCCGGTGCTGTTCACCGTCGCCGCCGACCTCCGCAAGATGGAGGTGGAGGCCGCCATCGACGAGGCCGACATCGGCGAAGTGGCCGACGGGCAGCAGGTCTCGTTCACCGTCAACGCGTACCCCGACCGCGTCTTTCCCGGCGTGGTGACCGAGGTGCGCAACTCCCCTCGGGTGGTGCAGGACGTCGTCACCTACGGCGCGATCATCTCCGTCGACAACCTCGACCTCGCGCTCAAGCCGGGCATGACCGCCTCGGTGCGCATTCGCACCGCGACGACGAAGGACACCGACTCGGTGCCCAACGCCGCGCTGCAGTTCACCCCGCCAGGCGAGAAGCGGCCCGAGACGGGCAGCGGCGTCTGGCTGCTGGAGGGCGACACCGCCCCGAAGTTGGTGCCGGTGAAGTCCGGGCTGTCCGACGGAGAAGCGACCGCCATCGAGGCCGGTGCCATCCCTGCCCAGGCGCGCGTGCTGGTCGACCTCACGCCGGAAGGGAAGAAGGCCTATGGACTCGTTCACAAGCCCTAGCGCGCCAGCCCTGCTCTCGTTTCGCGGCGTGACGCGCGTCTACGGCGAAGGCGACGCTGCGGTGCACGCGCTCGACGGCGTCGACCTCGACATCCTCCCCGGGGAGTTCGTGGCCATCACCGGCGCGTCGGGCTCCGGCAAGTCGACGGCGGTGAGCATTCTCGGCTGTCTCGAGCTGCCCTCGGCCGGCGAGTACCGCATCGAGGGCACGCCGGTGCAGGACCTCGTGCCCGACGTGCTGGCCGCCCTGCGCAACGCGAAGTTCGGCTTCGTATTCCAGAGCTACAACCTGCTGGCGCGTACCAGCGCGGTCGACAACGTGTCGCTCCCGTTGATCTACGCCGGGGTGGGCCCTTCCGAGCGCGAGGCCCGCGCCCGCGAGGCGCTCGCGCTGGTCGGCCTCGCGGGGCGTGAAGGCGCGCGCCCCAACCAGCTCTCGGGTGGGCAGCAGCAGCGCGTGGCCATCGCGCGGGCGTTGATCAACCAGCCGGAGGTGATCATCGCCGACGAGCCGACCGGCAACCTCGACTCGAAGACCGGCGCAGAGATCATGCAACTGCTGGTCGACCTCAACCACGACCGCGGCATGACGGTGGTGATGGTGACGCATGACCGCGCGAGCGCCGACCGGGCGAAGCGGCAGGTGGTCTTCAAGGACGGGCGCGTGCTCTCCGACACGTACAAGGAGACCTCATGAGCGTCGCTTCAACGACCTCGCTGGCGCTGACCGCGCTGCTGCAGAACCGCATGCGCTCGGTGCTGACCATGCTCGGCGTCGTCATCGGCGTCGCCGCGGTGCTGATGATGGAGTCGCTCGGTCAGGGCGCCACCGCCTACATCGGCGACACCATCTCCGGCATGGGCAGCAACATGTTGATGGTGGTGCCGGGGTCACCCAGCCACCGCATGGGCGCGCCGACCAGCGGGGCGCCGCTCTTCACCCAGGCCGACGTCGAGGCGCTGCGCCGCGGGGGTCACGACGTAGCGTTGCTCTCGCCGGTCGCCTCGCGGCCGCTGCGCACGGTGGCGGGCGCGAACAACCGCAACGTGACGGTGAGCGGGGTGACGCCGGAGTACCTCGAGATCCGCGCCTGGGGCGTCGCGGAGGGCCGCACGCTCAGCCGCGAAGACGAGCGCCAGGGCGCGCAGGTGTGCGTGCTGGGGCGCACCGTCGCCGACGCCCTGTTCCCCGGTGCCGTCTCGCTGGGCAAGGAGCTCCGCGTGCACGACGTGGCCTGCCGGGTGGTGGGCATTCTCGAGGCGAAGGGCGCGTCGGCCTTCGGCATGGACCAGGACGACGTGGTGTTCATGCCCTTCTCCACGTTCTCGCGGCGCATCATGGGCACCGACCGCATCGGGCTCATCATCGCCTCGGCCCAATCGCAGGACCTCATCGACGACGCGAAGGCGCAGATGACCGGGGTGCTGAAGCACCGGCGCCACGTGCTGCCCGGGGAAGAAGACGACTTCGCGGTGCGCGACCCGCGGGAAGTGCAGGCGGTGCTCGACCAGGTGACCGGCATCCTCACCACGTTCCTGCTCGGGGTGGCCGGCATCTCGCTGCTGGTGGGCGGCATCGGCATCATGAACATCATGCTGGTCTCGGTGACCGAGCGGACGCGGGAGATCGGCATTCGCCTCGCGGTCGGCGCGCGGTCCATCGACATCTTGAGCCAGTTCCTCGTCGAGGCGGCGGTGCTCTCGGCGGTCGGCGGGCTCGTCGGCGTGGGGATCGGCATCGGGGGCAGCGCGCTGCTGGCGCGGGTGATCAACGTGCCCTTCATCGTGCCGCTGGGCGCGGTGCCGATGGCGTTCGGGGTCTCGGTGCTGGTGGGCGTGCTGTTCGGTGTCTTCCCGGCGCGCAAGGCGGCGCGGCTCAACCCGCTCGCGGCGCTGCGGTTCGAGTGAGGGGTCACGGTTCGAAGAGCGAGACTTCCGTGATCCGCGCCAGCCCCGAAGGGAACTGCAGCGTCACCCGAGAAGTCGGGGTGCCCGCGTCGAGCGGAATGACCAGGTAGGTGCGCTTGAACTGAGTGAACCCGCCATCTGGAAGCTGCACGGAGGGCAAGTTATCGAGTCCGAAGGCCGCACGGTCCGCTCTCGGCACCGTGCCCTCGAACTCCCCCGCGATCCCTCCATCGTCCCGGGCGAGCACCACGCGAATCAGCTCGTCGGCAACCCAGGCACCGCGAAGCACCACGGCCGACACGATCGCCGGAGCGGCCAGGTTGAACGACACCTCGTCGATCATCCCCGCGTCGACCTCGGTGAGCTCGCCATCAGTCAGCGGACAGGGAGTGGCCACCTCCGGGCACCCGAGCCCGCGGCTCAGCGGGACGCGAGTTCCACGAAGCGCCAATCGATCCCCCGCCGTCATGCGGACCGGAAGCACTCCCGAGGAGACGAGCGGGACCTCCTGATCAGGATCGAAGAGGTAGGCGCTGAGGCTCAGCGTCGCGTCGAAGTCCTCGAGGCGAAGCGCATCCAGCACGAGGGGCTCGCGCGCGTACTGGGCCAACCCGAGCTCCGAGTTTCCCGCCGACTGGACCTGAAAACGATCCTCTGCTTCCCAGGCAATACCGCCGTCTGCCGTCACCAGTTGCTCGCGGTGCGTGAGCTGTATTCCCAGACGCAAGCGGTCGCCCATACGAACCGGTGGCAGATCGTCCGGCCAGGGAACTGGAGGGTCAAAGTGCAGCACGCCTCCATCGAGCGACGGCGTGGCTCGCCAATCGAGCAGCGGTGGCAGGTGGGTCTCGGGGCCGTAAAAGGAAAACTCTGACCAGGCGACGCTTCCCGAGGGGAACTGGGCATCGACCCGAAGCCATGGGGCACGTCGCGTCTCCACGCGAAACACCTCAAAGCCGAAGTTCCCTTCGGCGTCGGCTCGCGTCTCTTTGAACGGCGTGGGCAATGAGTCGATCTCGCCCGGGAGAAACGGGGTCGGTCCACTGTTGAGGTACCGCAGCAGGCGCACCACCTGCCCATCGACCGCATCGACCGACGCGACCCTGCCGTGCGCTGCAAGAATGTCGTCGGGGTTCGTGCATCCTGCGCACGCAACAATGAGCACCACACAGCGCCACATCAGTAGACCACCTTCACGCCGAGCGTCGGCAGCACGATGGGAAGGCTGAAGGGCTCTTTCATGGGAACCGATTGCCCGGTTGGCCACTGGTCGAAGCCGTAGCGGAACCCGTACACCTCGGGGATGCCGAGCGTGTTGAGGATGTCGAGGTACAGCTCTGCGCTGAAGTTGCTGAAGGTGATGGTCTTCGAGGCGCGCACGTCGAGGCGCGCGTACGCGGGTAACCGGTCGACCTGGTTGAGCGGCACTTCGGCCCAGCTCTGGGCTCCGGTCTGAGGGTTCTCCACCACCCGCGAGGTGCGTGAGCTGAACTCACCCGACTCGGGCCGTCCGCTGTTGAGGTGGAACGACGCGCTCACCCGATAGCCCTTCGGCAGCACGTACCCGAGGGTCAGGTTGAGCGTGTGGGTCTGATCGAACGCGAAGGGCAGCATCGCGGTGGCGTCCTCCACCACGGTGAGGTCCGGCGTGAAGAGCGCAAACCGCCGCAGCCGCTCGCTGCGCATCAGGGTGTACGAGAGCCACCCGAAGATGCGGCTCTGCTGCGGCAAACGCAGCATCAGCTCGAGGCCGTACGCACGCCCCCAGCGATTCCCGGAGAGGCGATCGTCCAGCGTCGAGCCACCCGTCACGAACTGGATGATGCTGCGCTCCCGGGCCTGGAAGAGGTGGTTGTAGAAGACGTCACCTGAGATCTCGAGACCGAGGCCGGGCAGCGTGCCCACCGCGCCGAGACTGAACTGCGCGACCTCCTGGAGCCCTGACCTCAGCGCCGCGGTGTCCGAGACGGGCAGCGAGAGGAGCAGCATCGGGGCCTGATGCGCGAGGCCGCCGCTCCCTCGCAAGGTGAGCGCATCGAGCGGCTTGAAGCGCGCTTCCAATCGCGGATCGACCGAGACGAGGGTGAAGTCGGGAGGCAGATGCCACGTGTCGACCCGCACCCCCGCCACCACCGTCCACTGCTTCGAGAAGAAGGCCGCCTCGACGAACGAGCCGGTGAAGACGCCCATCACGTTCGGCTGCTTGAGGATGTCAGCGGAGCCGATGCCCGCGGTGTTCTCCACTTCAGAGACCTGGCGCTCGAAGTCGAAGCCCGCCTTGAGCTGGACGTGCTCACCGAGCTCGACGCGGTAGTTGATCCGCCCCGTCCACAGGAAGCGGTCGAGCTTGAAGGAGTTGTCTGTGCCGCCCGCGCCAAGGGACATCCCCATCGTCTCCCAGCCGACCCAGCTGCCGACCTCGAGGACTCCAGGACCGATGGGGGCTTGCGCGCGGAGATCGACGCGGTGGAAGCGGGAGGTGCCGAGGATCGTCACGCC
This sequence comes from Myxococcales bacterium, assembly GCA_038248085.1. GTDB lineage: Bacteria > Myxococcota > Myxococcia > Myxococcales > Myxococcaceae > Archangium_A. The sequence goes on from JBBRUE010000011.1 coordinate 14,094, forward strand.
GCCTCCTCCGGCGCTGTCGCGCACACCGGCGTAGTCGCTCGAGCCGAACGCCAGCAGTCGAACATTCCCGCGGCCGACCTTCTGTTCGACCCGCGCCTGGTAGTCGTACGACTCGAAGACTGGTCTGGCGCCCCTGAAGACGTTCGCGGCGGACAGCGCGCCCAGCAGCCAGCCCGCGTAGTTCACGCTCCCGGCCAGGGTGACGTTGGTGCCGGTCGAGGGGATGGGCACCTCGACGAAGGCGTTCGACTGCAGCAGGTCGGCGGCGATGCTCAGGTGCACCCGGTCATCGCGGGCCCGGGCCACCTGCGCGGCGACCACTCCGCCGGAGATGCGCCCGTATCGGGTGGGTGCGTTCGATGGGTAGAAGTCGATGCGCTCGATGAAGTCCGGGTGCACCACCGAGTTGGCAGCCATCAAGTGGTAGAGCTGCGGCATGCGCACGCCGTCGAGGAAATAGCCGGTGGCCGCAGGGAGCGTGCCGCGCACCACCGGGTAGCTCAGACCGGAAGCCGGGGTGACGACGCCGGGGAGCAGCATCACCACTCGCAGCGGTTGCCCCCCGGTCCCGGCGGTCTCCCTCAGCTCCGCGCCGGCGAGGCTGATGCGCGAGAGCTCCGCCCGGTCTGCCTGGCCACGCACCACGGTCTCGTAGCGGCGCACGAAGGTGGGCTCGAGCCGATAGAGCACCTCGAGCCGTTGGCCCGCGCCGAGCTTCTCGTTGAAGACGCGCGTGGTGTGACCAGACGCGGTGACCTCGACTCGAAGCGCTCCCGCGGTGACCTCCAGCGCGAAGCGGCCCTCGGCATCGGTCTCGGCGCTCGGGTGACCGCCGTCCGAGAGACTGAGCTGCGCCAACGGGACGGCGTCGCGCGTGCCCTTTGTCATCACCTTGCCGACGAGCAGTCCGGTCTTCGGTCCGGCGTCTTCCGCCTGCTCCGGGGGCGTGAAGCGGTAGCGATAGGCGAGCACGACGCCGACGGCGCCACCGTCGTGGAACACCGGCTCGAAGCCGAGGCTCGCCGCTGCCGAAAGCGCGGCGGAGGTGAAGGGCTCGCCGGGTGAAGCCTGCACCGCGACGTCAATCACCCGGCCCGTGGCGTCAATCGTCAGGAAGAGCTCGACGTCTCCTCCGACGCCGGCGTCCTCGGGCCAGGCCGCGGGCGAAGGCTCGAGCAGCGTCGGCGTGACGGGGCCGTCGGCGAACGCGAGCGTGCCCGCGACCAGAAGAATCGCAACCGCCACCCGCCCCCCAACGTCCAAGTTGTTCAGCTCACGACCCCCGGGCCTACACGCGTGGTGCGCAAGACGATTGCAGAAATCGCAGCTCCTTCGGTGCAGGCCCTGCGCGAGTCTGCGCGTCAACGTCGTGCGTCGGCCTCCGAAGACCGTCCCGGGTGCCATCACAACGGCGCGCGAGCAGTTGGCGTACGAGTTCCCTTCCGCTGACTTTCGCGGCCCGGCTCAAGCCGCAGGCTGCGTGACGCGCAGGAACTGGGGGTCCCGCCAGTCCCAGAGGCGCGCGGGCGCCTCGTCGACGTTCACCGGCTCGTCGTTCCACTTCCACGGCACGAGGCTCGTCGCGCCCCGGGTGTGAATCGCGACGCCGAGCGACGCCAGCACGACGAAGACCCCGAGCGCGACCCGCGAGCGTACCGCCCCCGGCTCGAAGAGCGGCACCAGCAGCCACACCAGCGCGGGCGAGGTCTCCGTCCAGAAGCGGGGCCCGAACGAGTGGCCGCCCCACCAATGGGGGAAGGTGGAGATGATCAACCAGTGCATCACCAGCCACGTCGCCAGCATCACCTCGAGGGGGAACCACGCCCCCCGGCGCCGAAGCGCGACGAAAAGACCGACCGGCACCAGCACCGCGAGGGGGGTGAAGACGAAGAGCCCGCGTGAGGGGCTCACCAGGTTGCCGGCGAGCGCGGTGCCCAGTTGCCCCGACAGCGGGTCGAGGCGTCCGGCGACGAAGTACGCCGGGAGCAGCTGGGCGAAGAGCCGTTCGTTGAGCGCCAGGAACGCACCGACGACCAGCGCGGCTCCGAGGAGCACCAGGGGGAGGTCGCGGCGACGCGTCAGCGCCAGCAACGCCACCACCAGCGCGCCGAAGACCGACATCGTCGGCCGGCAGAGCCACCCCGCGGCGAGCACCACCCCGAGGCCGAGCAACCCCGCCCGCGTCGCCGGGCGCAGCAGCAACAGCAGCGCGCCGCAGCAGCACGCCATCGCCGGTCCGTGCTGCCACATCACCCGGCTGGCGGTGGAGAAGGCGCTGGTCCCGAAGGCGAGCGTCGCGGCGAGCACCAGGGCGGTCCCGTCACCGAGGAGGCGGCGGCGCAGCGCGAGAAAGAACAGCACCACCGCGAGCGAGACACAGCCCGCGGCGAGGAGGTTCTCGGTCACGTCGAAGAACTGGAGGTCGATGTCGCCGAGCGCGTCGCGGTGCGTCTCCCAGCGCGTCACCTGGCGGGCGAGGGCCGGCACGTGCATCACCGCGGGACGCACCACCCACAGCCCCGCCTCGAAGACCCCGAGCCCCCCGGCCGCGATGAGCGCCGGCGCGACGGGGAAGTCCGAGTACAGGTGGCCGTTGACCTCGCTGCAGCCGTGCTGCACCCGCGCGCACGCCGGTCGGTACTCGTCGAGGTCGAGGTCTCCGCGCAGCACGAGGCTCAGCGCCGTGGGCACCACCCAGATGCTGTCGGAGTGCACGCGCTGCGGGGCCGCGACGTAGACCGCGAACGTCAGGACCCCGAGTCCGATGGGCAGCCACTTCTGTTTCCGCACGCGGCGCGGACCCTAGCCCGGCAGACCAGGAGTTCGTTCGCCCTCGAAGAAGCGGAGGCCTCGAGCGCGGGCAGGGTCTCCAGACGCCTCATCGTTGATGACAGTCTGCGATGGCCCGGCTCTCATCGGACTGGCCGGTCACTTGTCATCTTTGATGATGTGCCCAGAGCCCCCGGGACCCAGCGTGCACCCCTCGCGCTCGCACGGACTGATCACCTTTCCCGACTGCCTCGGTCGAGGCAGGTGGGCCTCCGAAACCTGATCAATGAGCGGACTTCCGGGGTGACCGAAGCCTGGCGACTCAGCGCAGAGGAGCGGGAGGACCGACGGCCCACCAACCGTCCGCAGCGAACACCCAGAAGGCGAGCGCGAGGAGCACGAGCACGATGACAGCGACGACGCCTTGCCGCGCGCGCACCCGCATCCCCCCGTACCCACCGCCACCGACCCCGACGACGAGGAGCGGAAGGAACAGCCACTTCGCGGGCCCCTGCGGAAACGCGTCACCGGTGTTCACCAGGCCGAGCACCAGCCACGCGAACGTCCCGCCAGCAAAGGCGCCGGCGAGGCTCAACGCGACTCGGAGCGGCAGGCTGGGCTGGGGCACGGCCGCGAGATACCCGTCGCACCGCACCTCAGCAAGCCGGGCTCGTACCGTCATCGTCACCACCATCGACGCGGTGACGTGCTAGCCGCAGCCCATGGCCCCCACGCTCGCGTTGACGGAGAAGACCTTTGCATCCTCGGTGTCGAAGGGAGGCATCCTCTTCATCGACTTCTGGGCAGGCTGGTGCGCGCCCTGCCGCGCGTTCTCGCCGGTCTATGAGGCCGCGGCGAAGAAGCACCCCGACGTCATCTTCGGGAAGCTCGACGTCGACGCCGAAGAAGACCTCGCCGACGACTTCGACATCCAGGGCATCCCCACGCTGGTGGCGATCCGTGACGGCGTCGTGGTGGCGCGCGAGACCGGCGCGATGCCCGCGAAGATGCTCGAGCAGTTCGTCGCCGGTGTGCGCGCCCTCGACATGGACGCGGTGCGCGCCGACCTCGCCGCCGAAGAGAAGAAGGCGAAGGCCTCGGCGAAGAAGAAGCCGGTGAAGAAGCCGGCCGCGAAGAAGGCAGCGAAGGCGAAGCCCGCGGCGAAGAAGCAGCCGTCGAAGCGGGCCTGAACCCGCCGGTTACTTGTTCGCTTCCTGCTTGCTCTCGCCCTCGACGGGGATCCACTTCGCGTCGCGGTTCTTCCACACCGTGCCCTGCACCACCGACTTCGCCGCCGGCGTCGACACGCCGCCATAGGGCGCCGCCACCTCCTTCGCCTCGGTGTCGATGGCCTGGGTGATCTGCGGAGGCAGGCGCTCCTTCGCGATGCGGAACGGCGTCGTCGAGCTGGGGCTCGAGCGGTGCGAGTCGATGCAATACACGTCGAGGTTCGCCCGCACCGAGGCGCCCGGGGCGATCGTCAGCCGCTCGTGGCGCGCCTCACCGACCTGGTACGGCCCTACCGCGCCGAGCCGCTGGGGCGCCTGGTCGGGGTTCACCGCGGGCACGAAGAAGAGGCCGGCCGCGGCGAACTCCTGGGGCGAACTGGTGGGGTTGCGCACCTCGACGGTGATCGCCCCGTTGGTCGACCCGTTGTACGAGACGACGCGCACCACCAGGCCGTTGGGCTTGTCTCCCGGCTTCTCGGGCGGCAACGGTTGGAAGGCCGCGAGCGCCGGTGAACAGACGAAGAGCGTGGCAGCGATTGCGAGCGAACGGACCATGGGGCACCTCGGTGAAGGACTGGCCCTGAAACGGGCGAGCGCGAAAAAGGATCTCCGCCCCGTGGCACACTGCGGTCCATGAACCGAACGGGCGGCGTGCTGGTGGTGTCGATGCTGATGCTGGGGTGCGCCCACGAGGGAGCCGCGGTGCGGGTCCAGGCGGCCATGACCCCGCCACCGCAGGCGGGCGTCGACACTGGGGCGGATCCCCTCGTCACCGACGGCGACAAGTACGCGCTGGTGACCGAGAACGACCGGGTCCGCGTGCTCCGCTACCACGACACCCCGGGCGCCAAGACCCACCCCCATCACCACCCCGACTCGGTGCTCCACGCGATGTCAGCGTTCAAGCGCCGGCTCACCTTCCCCAACGGCAAGATGGTGGAGCGCGAGTTCAAGCCCGGCGACGTGATGTTGATCCCCGCGCAGACCCACCTCGGCGAGAACATCGGCACCACCGACACCGAGGTGCTCCTCGTCGAGCTGAAGTGACGGGCCGATCGTTCAGCGATGCGGCGGCGAGCTGAAGCCAACGGAGCTCGGCCGCATCGGCGATCGGCTTGAACGAAAGTCGCGGTCGGCGCGCCGGCTTCTGCAACCCCGGCGGAGGCTCCGACCGCGGCATCCCCAGGTACGCGGCTCGGGTGCACGACGAGATTGAGGAAGGGCGCGAGTCAAGGCGCTGCGGCGTACCCAGGCTGATGGACGCCGGGTACCCAGGAACTGCGGCAGAGGCGGTGCGAGGTGGGCGAAGGGGCGCACGCGGTGCTCGCCTCGAGCGGGCCCCTCACCACGCGCGTTTCGTCACCAGGACGCTCGGCGACGGGCAGGGGTCTCCGGACGCATCATCATTGATGACACTCGGCGGGTCGCTCGGCCGACCGACTCGTTGCGCGTCAACAAAGTTGATGCGTCGGGAGACCCGCGGCCCCCGGCGTCCCAGCTTGGGTCCGTCGCGCTCGGGGTCGGGAGGCTCGCTCGGTCGGGGCACGGGCTGGGCACTTTCCACGACCGCCTCGCTCAGTGCAGGCAGGTCCCAGTCCAGCGCGCTGCTTGCCACACCGGCACCTGTGAGCGTCGCGAGACCTCTTGTGTTGGCACGCGTTGCTGCGCACGACCCCACGCGACGAGCGCGGAGGAACCCTCGCGCCGGGCGCCGTGACATCGTGCCCCGATGGACCCACGACCTCGCGTCGGCCTCGGTGTGCTGGTGCTCAAGCAAGGGAAGCTCCTGCTGGGAAGGCGAAGTGGCTCGCACGGGGCCGGCGAGTACGCGTCGCCGGGGGGCCACCTCGAGCACCTCGAGTCGTTCGCCGACTGCGCCGCGCGGGAGGTGCGCGAAGAGACCGGCCTCGAGATCGGCCCGCCCCGATTTCTGCGCGTGCTCAACACCACGCGCTACGCCCCGAAGCACTACGTCGACCTCGCCTTCGTCGCCGAGTGGGTGAGCGGGGAACCCGAAGTGCGCGAGCCGCAGAAGGTCGAGTCGTGGGCCTGGTTTCCGCTCGACGCGTTGCCTTCGCCGCTCTTCGACACGCTGCCCACGGCGCTCGCCGCGCTGCACGACGGACCGACCTGCGTCGACCTCGCGGGCTGACGATGCCGCCTCCGGGTGGACGCGACGACACGCTGCCCGCAGCGGCGCCGCAGGCGGGCGCGCACGTGCCGCCCCCTCGAGCACCGCGTCTCGCCTCGGCGATCCCGTCACCCTGATCAGCACTGCGGGGCGGGCACCACCGACGACCACCGGAGGATCAACGCGCGCAGCAACTGTGGATCAATCGGCTTGGAGAGGTAGTCGTTCATGCCCGCGTCCAGCGCCTTCTCGCGATCGCCGTCCATCGCGTTGGCGGTCATCGCGATGATCGGCACGCGGGGCTGCCGCACCAGGCGCGCCCCCGCGCGAACGAGGCGCGTCGTCTCGTACCCGTCGAGCAGCGGCATCTGGCAGTCCATCAACACCGCGGCATAGGACTGGGCCGCCAACGCGACGAGGGCGAGCTCCCCGTTCTCGGCGACGTCGACCTCGCACCCGAAGCGACGCAACAACTGCGAGGCGAGGCGCTGGTTGATGGGGTTGTCCTCGACGACCAACAGGCGGCGGGGCGGCCCGGGGAGTGGCTCGAGCGACGGCGGCAGCGGCGCCACCGGCACCTGGTCGGGGCTCGAGATCGCCAGCGGCACCACGAACCAGAAGGTGCTCCCCACGCCCTCGACGCTGTCCACCCCGATGGAACCGCCCATCAACTCGATGAGGCGACGCGAGATGGACAGCCCGAGGCCGGTGCCGCCGAAGCGCCGGGTGGTGCTGGCGTCGGCCTGGGTGAAGGGGCTGAAGAGCTCGCCGCGCTTCTCGGGGGCGATGCCCATGCCGGTGTCCTTCACCTCGACCCGCACCTGCACCACCCCGCCTTCGCGCCCCTGCGCGCCGACCTTCACTTCGACGCTCCCGCGCTCGGTGAACTTGAGGGCGTTGGTGACGAGGTTGAGGAGCACCTGGCGCAGCCGGCCCTCGTCGCCCGCCACCACCTCGGGCACGTCTGGTGCGACCTCCCAGCCCAGCGTCAGCCCACGCTCGACGGCACGGCCCTGCATCAACGACATCGCCGCAGCCACCGCGCCCCGCAGGCGGAAGGGCGTGCGCTCGAACTCCAGCCGCCCGGCCTCGATCTTCGAGAAGTCGAGGATGTCGTTGATGATGCCCAGCAGCGCGCGGCCCGACGCGGCGACCGCGTTCAACTGCTCGCGCTGCTCCGGGTCGAGCCGGCTGTCGAGCAGGAGCGTGGTCATGCCCAGCACCCCGTTCATCGGCGTGCGGATCTCGTGGCTCATGTTCGCCAGGAACATCGACTTGGCGCGGTTGGCTGCCTGGGCCGCGTCGCGGGCGACCTCCAGCTCGGCCGTGCGCGTCGCGACCTGGGCCTCGAGCTCGCTCGCGTCGCGACGCACCTGGGCGGCCATCGACGAGAAGGCGGTCGCCAGCTGATCGATCTCCCGCACCTCCGAGCTCGCGAGGGCGCCCGTGGCATCACCCGACGCGAGCCGCCCGGCTGCGTCGACGAGGCGCGCCAGCGGCCGGCTCACCCAGCGCGTGGTGGCGAAGAAGACCAACCCCACCAGCACGAAGAGCAGGACCACCGCGGCCACCGCCAGCTGCAGCTCCAGGGGTCGGCGCTGGGCGTCGAGCTCCTCGCGCGACACCATCGAGACCACCAGCCAGCCCCACCGCTCGAAGGGCGCGATGGCCGCCAGCTTCCGACGGGTGAGCGCCCCGGGTTCGGCCGGGTTGAGCCACTCGTATTCCAGTACGCCGCGACGCAGCGCGAGCATGTCGGCCACGAAGGGGCGGCCCTGCGCGTCGCGCTCCCCCAGCAGGTTGTGTCCCTCGAGGCCGCGCGGGTGCACCACCACCAGGCCCGGCTCCCGCTCGCTGTCGAGCACGTAGAGGAAGCCCTCCCGACCGAGGTGGATCTGCTTCACCTTCGTCTTGAGGGCCTGGAGGCTCTCGGTGAAGTCGATGCCTACGAAGGCGACGCCCACCGTCGCGCCGCTCGCGTCGAAGAGCGGCTCGTAGTGCGTCATGTAGTCGCGCCCGAAGAGCTGCGCGCGCCCGGTGTAGGGGCGCCCCGCGAGCAGCAGGGCGTAGGCCGGGTGCGCGCTGCCCAGCCGGGTGCCCAGGGCGCGGGAGCCGTCGGCCCTGGGGAGCGAGGTGGTGATGCGCCAGAACTCGCGGTCGTGGAGCACGAAGACGGTCGCCACGGCGCCGGTGTGGCCGGTGAGGCCGTCGACGACCGCGAGGTCGCCATTGAGCACGTGGTCCTCGGCGCGCAGCACCGGCACCTCGACGTCACCCACCCGCACCTGCGCATCGGAGCGCTCGACGTTCCTGAGCGAATGCGCGAACTGCACGCCCAGGCCCCGGGCGCTCTGCTCGAGCATCGCGGCGTAGGCGTCGATCATGTCCACCGCCTGGAGGTTCGAGCGCTCGAGCTCGGCCACCGCGCGCGCCTCGAGCGTGGTGCGCACCCATTCGCTCTGCACCACCCAGGTCACCCCCAGCACCAGCGACAGCGCGATGACGAGGGTGACGTTGAGCCGCGTGGCGAGCGAGAGCCGGGACGTGACGCGCGACCGCATCCCCAAAACTAGCGGACCGCCTCGGGCGCTGCCACCAAACGGGGGCCCACCGGCTCAGCTCGAGAGCACTTTGATCAGCCGCTCGAGGAACTGGGCGTTTTGCACCTCTGCCGCCTTGAGCTTCGTCAAGTGGGAGCGCAGCTCCGTCACGTCTCTGGCGTCGATCTCCAGCAACTCCGCGTCGCGGGTGAGCCACGCGTCGAAGGCCTCGGCGGTCAGCTCGGCGTGAAACTGGAGCCCGTAGCTCTTGCCGACCCGGAAGGCCTGCTGGGTGTAGCGGTCGGTCGAGGCGAGCAGCACCGAGTCGGGCACCGGGCTCCAGGTGTCTTCGTGCCAGTGGGCCATCACCGACTTCGGGGGCAGGCCGTGCACCGCCGGGTCTTCGAGGCCCTGCTTGGTCCACCGCACCGGCGCGACGCCGACCTCGAGCCCGTTCTTCCCGCGCGTCACCGTGGCTCCCGCCGCCGTCGCCAGCAGCTGCGCGCCCAGGCAGATGCCCAGCGTCGGCCGGCCCAGCGCCAGCCGCTCGGTGAGGAAGCCGAGCTCGGTGCGGAGAAAGGGGTGCTGATCCACTGCAGCCACGCTCATCGAGCCGCCGAGCACCACCACCAGCTCCGCCTCGAGATCGTGGTGGTCCACCCCGCGGAACCGCTTCGTCACGGTGTAGCCGGCGTCCTTGAGCGGGCGCTCCAGCAGCCCCAGGTCCTCGTGTTCTTCGTGCTGCAGCACCACGACTCGCATCGAAATCACTCCTGAAATGACTGCGGAAATAGCCCTCGAAACGTCAACGCCGCTGGCAGTTCTCTCACAGTCGGAGTGTCGCCCGCGCGTGACAATCCGACATGTCGCCTCTCACCGCACTCTCCTCCGCTTGGCGTCAGTGGCGCCCGCGGGTCGATCCGCAGACGGGGAGCCGGGCCCTCGTCGCCGCGCTGCACGCGGGCCGCTCGCTGGGGGAGGCGCTCCAGCAGGCCGCCCCGCACCTCGCGCGGGTCGCCGTCAGCGAGGCCGCCGGCAAGTTCGAGGGCGGGGCGCTGGCCCTCTTCATCGTCGACGTGCGCGACTCGCTGGGCCGGCAGCTCCTCGACGCGGGCCGCCTGGTGCAGGACGCGGCGCTGATGTCTTCGTTGCGCACCGCTTCCAACAACGTCGACGGCGACACCTTCGTGCAGCACCTGATCAACACCCTGCTCGCCTCCACCTCGCTGTACGTGGAGTCGATGGCCGTCGAGCACCTCGCCGAGGCCCGCTGCACCCGTGACCTCACCGCGCTCTTCACCCGGTCGCTGTGCGTGTTGATCAGCCGCTCCGACGCCGCCCGCCGCACCGGCGAGCGCAGCCACCGCGTCGAGTTCATCCCCTTCCCGCAGCCGTCGGCCCCGAGGTAACGCGATGACGCCCTCCGTCCTCCTGCTCTCGCTCTCGTTGGCCGGAAGCGCGCCGATGACCGACCGGCTGCCCTGGGATGGCGTCTCGCTGCGCACGGTCGTCGACGACGCGGCAGGCGTGCGCTTCCCCGTGCCGCTCACCGGCGTGTTGCTCGAGTCGAAACACTTCGCGAAGGCGACCCCCGGCGTGCAGATGCGCCACGTGCTCTCGATTTCCAGCGCCGATGGCGAGGTGCTGGAGCTCGGCGTCTTCGAGAACCCCGCCGCCCTCGAGCTCGGGGCCTTCGTGGAGAAGGCGCTCCCGTTTCTCCGCGTGACTGAACACACCGAGATGCCGTGGACCGCGACCAGCGCGAAGGTGCCGGCGCTGCTCTTCGAGCACCCCCGCAGCGGCCAACAGTACGCGCGGCGCACCGCGGTGTTCTCGGTCGGCACCCAGGTGTTCGTGGTCTCGTGCCGCAACTTCGAAGATCGCTTCGCCGCCGGGGCCTTCGCCGCGGTGCTCACCCAGCTCGAGGTGCGCCGATGATCCGCTCGCTCTGTCTGGCGGTGCTAATCAGCGCCGCGCCCGCGTTCGCCGTCTTCCAGTGTGGCGCGACCCAGGACACCTGCCAGTGCGGCGCGAACAACCCGTACCCCTGCTGCGACAACGGCGGCAACTGCACCTGGTACGCGTGGCACAACGCGTGTTGCGCGCTGGCAGTGGCGCTCCCGAGCTGGGGCAACGCCAAGCAGTGGACCGGGAACGCGCGGGCCAACGGCACCTACGCGGTGCATGCCAGCCCGGTCACCAACGCGGTGAGCTGCCGGGACATCGGCACCTACGGACACGTCGCCTTCGTCGCCTCGCTCAACGGCGGCAGCAGCATCACGGTGAAGGAACAGAACTGCTTCGGCGGCTACGGGGCGTTCACCACCAACTACAACCCGGCGTACTTCACCGGC
>JBBRUE010000012.1:0-24986 GCA_038248085.1 Myxococcales bacterium
CCCTCGGTGAACCCGAAGCAGCCGCGCTGCTCCTGAACATCGACGGCTGCTTCGGGTTCACCGAGGGTGCGCTCGTCGCCGCGTGCGTCGAGCCCGATGCCGGCACGCGCCTGCGCGATCTCGCGCTGGGCGGCGCGACGCTGAACGCGCGACTGGTGCGCCCGACCGGCGCCAACGAGCGCGACGTGGCCCTCGACACCACCGTCGTGGCGCACGAGTACGCGCACTTCCTCACCGACCGGCTCGTCGGTGACTCGCTGGGGCTCTTCAACAGCCCCGCGCGCGCGATGGGCGAAGGCTGGAGTGACTTCGTCTCGCTCTGGTTCTCGCTGCGCGACGTCGAGAAGACGCTGCCTGGCAACGACCAGTGGCAGGGCACGTTCGCCATCGGGGGCTGGCCTCTCACCGGCCCCGACTGGGACGGAACGCCGCTCCCCGCGCACTACTACGGCGTGCGCCGCTACCCCTACTCCACCGACCGCACGAGAGACCCGCTCACCTTCAAGCACGTCGCCACCAACGTGCCGCTCCCCGCGCTCACCGTCGCCCCGCGCACCTTCGGCGGAGGCTTCGACAACGCCGAGGTCCACAACGCCGGTGAGGTGTGGGCCAGCATGCTGTGGGACGCGCAGGTGAAGTTGCTCAACAAGCCCGGGGCCACCGTCGACGGGGCGCGCACCACCATGGGTCGCTACCTCGTCTCCGCGCTCAAGGCGACGCCGGTGCTCCCCACCTTCATCGAGGCGCGCGACGCGCTGCTCGCCGTGGTCCGCGCCGAGAGCCCGACCGTCGACTTTCCCCTCGTGCTCGACGCCTTCGCGCAGCGCGGCCTCGGCGTCTTCGCCCAGTCCTCGGATCGCCGCACCACCACCAACACGCCGCTCGCCGAAGACTTCACCGGCACCGGGGGCAACTACCGCCTCGTGTCAGCGACCCTCGACGACATCGACGGCGAGTGTGACTCCGACGGTCAGCTCGACTCGGGCGAGAGCGGCACGCTCACCGTGACGCTGATGAACACCGGCTCGGTGCGGCTGACGCGCACCACCCTGCGCCTGTCGAGCAGCCTCCCCGCCCTGCTGATCCCCCCGGCCGGCCTCGCCGTGCCAGCCACCGACCCCTTCACCACCGTGACGGTGAGTGCCCCGGTCAAGCTGTCGCGCACCATGGGCCTGCAGACCAGCACCCTCACCGTGCAGGCGACCGACCCCGACCTCGCGCTCCTGCAGAACCGCTTCGAGGCCACCGCCACCGTGCGCCTCAACGTCGACCTCGTGCCCTCGATGAAGGAGGACTTCGAAGCAGGCGGCGCCGGCTGGAAGTTCGACGCCGACGGTGACTTCCCGTGGGAAGACCAGTGGTGGATCAGGGCCGGCTCGCCGACCAACCACTTCCTCTTCGGGGCCGACCTGCGCGGCGCCGGGTCGAGCACCGCCACCTCACCTCCCCTCGCGGTGGGTCCCGGCGCGTTCAGCGTCGTCTTCTCTCAGGCGTACGGCTTCGAGAACGCGCTGACCTTCTTCGACGGCGGCCGCCTCGAGCTGTCCACCGACGGCGTCGCCTTCACGCCGGTGCCCGGCGCGGCGCTCTCGCCGACCTACCCGGTGACCCTCGTCACCCCGAGCGCCAACCCCCTCGCGGGCCAGCCGGCGTACGGCGGGGTCAACCTGGCGAGGCACGACGTGACCGCCGACTTCGGCACGCAGTACGCGAACCGCACGGTCTGGCTGCGCTGGGTCATTGGGGCCGATCAATCGGGCGCCGGCGCCGGCTGGGTCGTCGATGACGTGCGCCTCACCGGGGTCACGGTGGCGCCCTTCGTGGAAGTCCTCGCGCACCGCAACCTGTGCGTGAACCACCCGCCGCTCGTCGCGGGCACCAGCAGCATCAACGTCACCGAGCGCACCGAGGTCACGCTCGTGCCCGGGAGCATCAGCGACCCCGACAACGACCCGCTCACCACCCGGTGGATGCAGACCAGTGGCCCGTCGGTGGTGCTCGTCGGCGGCACCTTCACCTCGCCCGACGTCGGCGCGACCGGCGCGGTGCTGGGCTTCCGGGTCACGGTCGACGACGGCCGCGGCGGCACCGACACCGACGACATGACCGTGAGCGTGCGCAACGTGAACCGCGCGCCCACCATCGTCTCGACCGGCGGGCCGCAAGGCGTCACCTCCGGCGAGACGGTCACCTTCACCGTCGAAGGCCAGGACTCCGACGGCGACCCGTTGAGCTACCAGTGGACGCAGGAAGGCGAGTCTACGGTCTCGCTGCAGAACGCCAACGCGGCGACGACCACCTTCGTCGCGCCCGAGGTGACGGTCGCCGAACAGCTCTCGTTCCGCGTGGTGGCGCTCGACGGCAACACGGCCAGCGAGCCGGCCTTCGCCGCCCTGGTGGTCAACCCGAAGCCCACCGGCTGCACCTGCGCCAGCGTGGATCCGCTCCTCGCCTTCGGCCTCGCGCTGGGCCTGCTGCGGCGCCGGCGGGGGCCCCGCGTCACTTCTTCTTGAAGCCCGCAGCCACGACCTCGTTGCCGAAGCGCTCGAAGTTGGCCAGCCACGCGGCGGCGTTCATCACGTAGCGGCCGGTGCCCGCCGAGTCCCACTTGTTGGACAGGCGGGTGAAGCCGCCGTCGACGATGAGGCGCTTGCCGTGGGCCTCGAAGGCCGCGGTCACCAGGTTGCCCGCCGAGCCGTAGATGACCGGGGTCATCGCGCCCGCCGGCTTCACCGTCGCCACCGTGATGCCCTCGTAGATGTTCTCCACCCCGGTGCTCAGCAGGTGATCGGTCGCCACGCCGGCCTTGCCCGCCCCCGGGGAGCGGCCCACGACCTGGTCCCCGTAGAGGTCGCCCGTCACGCGCGCGTCGATGAGCATCGTGGCCAGCGAGTCGGCGTCGGCGTTGCACGGATCGTTGTCGCCCCACAGGTACACGCCATGGCCCGCGTCGAAGAACTTCTTCACCGCCTGCTGGTGCGCCTTCGAGAGGTGCACGCTGTTGTCGCAGCTGGCGATGATCCAGAACTGGTTCGACTTCGAGAGCGCCTTCTCGAACTCGGGGAGCGTGGGCACGTCCTGCATGCGCACCACGTTGAAGCCCTTCTTGCGAATCGCCTCGGCCGCGCGGCTGAAGTCCTGGCGGTAGAGGTCGACCACGAAGACCGTCTGGCCCTCGAAGGCGCCGTCGACCGCGAGATCGAACTGGGCGCCGGCGGCGTTGCCGTAGCTGTCGCGCGGCGCTTCGCGCACCACCGTGTCGTACGTGACCTCCCCGGTCTTCGAGCGGCGCTCGACCTTCTCGGCGGCCGCCGCGGGTGCGTTGTGCCCGGCCAGCGAGTTGTACTGAGCGAAGGCGTTGAGCGAGGTGCACAGCGTCAACAGCAGCAATGACAGGCGCATGGGAAGTTCCCTGGGAGCGTGAGGTGAACCCCTTCAACGGCCGACCCACCCGGGCGATCTACCAGCCTGATTTCCTCGGACGCCCAACCCGGCTAGCTTGATGGGTGCATGTCGAAGGACCCCAAAGATCCGCCGATCCCCGCCGCGGACTTGTTTCCGTTCGACGAGATGTCCACCGGGGAAGCCTCGTCGTTGGTGCGCCGCAACCAGGTGCTGACTGGCTCGCCGGATCAACCGCTGCCCAGCACCGACCCCAAGCTCAAGCCGATGACCGGTGCTCAGCTCGCGTTCCGGCCGAGCGCTCCCGCGCGACCTGCGACCGGCAGCCACGCCGCGTTCAAGCCAACCACCGGCACCCAGCCCGCGTTCAAGCCCAGCACCGGCACCCAGCCTGCCTTCAGGCCGTCGACCGCGACCCACGCCGCGTTCAAGCCCGCCGCCCCGCCCGCGCCGGAGGCCCCGCTGCCGGAAGAAGCCGAGGCGCCGGTCTTCGACGTCGAGCGGCTGCAGGCGCAGATCCGCGCGATGTCGATCAACGACTCGGCGCTCGGACGCGCAGTGAAGTCGCAGAAGCCGAACAAGGCGCCGACCAGCGCGGCCGAAGACACCTTCGTGAAGACGAAGATGAAGCAGGCCGAGGCGAAGGTGCCTGACTTCGATCTCGACGAAGACCTCGGCTGACGTCGCGCTCATCGCGGGTACGCTCCGCGATTCCATGAATGAACTCTGGCCGTACGCCGAAGTCCCCGGCCTGCCGAACGTCTACGTCTGCGGGTGCTTCGAGCGCTGGGTGTCGATTCACCTGCAGGCGATTCGGGGGCTGAACCTCGCGTGGGCCCTGGTGCAGGAGAGGCGGGTCACCACCACCGCGTGCGTCGTCGGCGGTGGCTTCGCCGGGCTCGCCTGTGCCGCGGGGCTCGGCCGCCTGGGCATCGCGGTGACGCTCATCGAACGCAACCGCGAGCTCCTCGCCACGCAGAAGAACAACCACGTGCGCTTCATCCATCCGCACCTCCACCAGTGGCCGCGCCCCGGCTGTCTCGACCACCGCGCGGAGCTCCCGTTGCTCGGGTGGTCCGCCGGCCGCTCGAGCGACATGGCGAAGGAGGTCCTCGACGGCTTCGCGCAGGAAATGCAGCGCTCGCGCATCACCGTGCAGCTCGGCGTGCCCTCGGTGCAGCTCGACGCGCTGCCGCCCTTCGACGCCGTCGTCCTCGCGCTCGGGGTGGGTGTCGAGAAGAGCTTCGGCGCGCTGCCGCTGCGCTCGTACTGGGCCGACGAAGACATCGCCACGGTGCGCCCTGGCCCCGCGCGCCACCACCTCGTCACCGGCGTCGGCGAAGGAGGCGTCATCGACACGCACTACCTGCGCCTCCGCGGCTTCTCCCATCTCGAGTTCGCCGAGCGCTTCGCCACCATCCCCGGCATGCGCGCCGTGGAGGCCGAGCTGCTCTCGATGGAAGACGAGATCGACGGGCTCGACGACGCCGCCGCCAACGCCTTGCTCACCAACCGGGCACGCGCGCTGCATGTTCCCGCCGAGGTGGACACCTTCCTCCGCGAGCGGCTCCGGCCGGATACCCGCGTCACGCTCAACGGGCCGGAGGCCTTTCCGCTGGCGCCTCGCGCCGACGTCTTCAACCGCTTCCTGCTCTCTCGGCTGCTCGCGCTGGGAGCCGTCACCTACGTACCCGGCAAGCTCACCGACATCGCGGCGGCCGGGGCCGGCTGGCGCGCCACCTTCGAGAGCGGCGCGCGCCTCGACTGCGACGAGGTCAACATCCGCCACGGGACCGTGCCCTCGCTCAAGGCGGCCTTCCCCGCGGTGTGGGATCGCTACCACCCGGTGCGCGCACGACTCCCGCACCTCGTGCCCACCCCGCGCTGGCCCGCCGGGGCGTTCGACTGAAGTGCTGGCGCCGGCCGTCGGTCGTTGATAGATGTCATCCACCTTTGGACTTAGTCTAAACGCTTACCCACGGAGAACCCGATGCGCTCAATGATCCTGGTGGCAATGACGGTGGCAGGCCTGGCGGTGGCGGCAGAGCCCTCGCTCCTCGAGAAGTCGAAGGCGCTCTTCAAGCCGTTGCCCGCGCAGTTCGACTCGAAGGAGAACCCGATCACCAAAGAGAAGGTCGAGCTCGGCCGCCAGCTCTTCTTCGAGAAGCGCATGTCGAAGGGCCAGGAGGTGTCGTGTAACTCCTGCCACGTGCTCTCGAAGTGGGGCGTCGACGGCGAGCCCACCTCGTCGGGCCACAAGAAGCAGCACGGCGATCGCAACTCGCCCACGGTGTGGAACGCGGGTGGTCACTTCGTGCAGTTCTGGGACGGCCGCGCCGCGACGCTCGAGGAACAGGCCAAGGGCCCGGTGCTCAACCCCGTCGAGATGGCGATGCCCGGCGCGGAGGCGGTCGAGAAGGTGATCCAGTCGATCCCCGGCTACGCGCCGCTCTTCAAGAAGGCGTTCCCCGGCCAGGCCGCGCCGATCACCTATGACAACATCGCCAACGCCATCGGGGCCTTCGAGCGCACGCTGGTCGCGCCCTCGCGCTTCGACAAGTTCCTCGGCGGTGACGAGAAGGCGCTGACCGACGCCGAGAAGAAGGGCCTCGAGACCTACCTCGCCACCGGCTGCACCGCCTGCCACATGGGCGAGGGCGTGGGCGGCGCGATGTACCAGAAGCTCGGGCTGGTGAAGCCGGTGCCCGGGCTCACCGACGAGGGCCGCTCGAAGATCTCGAAGAACGCCGCTGACAAGTTCTTCTTCAAGGTGCCCGGCCTGCGCAACGTCGAGAAGACGGGCCCGTACCTCCACGACGGCAGCAAGAAGACCCTCGAGGAGACGGTCGCCTTCATGGGCGAGTACCAGCTCGGCAAGCAGCTCAAGAAGGACGAGGTCGACTCGATCACCACCTTCCTCAAGGCGCTGACCGCCGAGCTCCCCAGGGCGCTCCTCGTCGAGCCGAAGGCGCTGCCCGGCAGCAAGACCACGCCCAAGCCCGACCCGAGCTGAACGACGCGCGGGGCACAGGGTCAGAAACTGGACGCGCTACGACCCTGTGCCACCGTGTCTCGCATGACGACGCGCCGCCACACGCTCCGCCGTACGCTCCGGCTCCCCCTCTCGCTCGGTCGCCGGCTCCCGGCCCTCTCGGCTGACGTCAGCCGCGGCGGGTTCCAGGCCGAGCTGCCGCAGGTCTTCCTGCCCGGCTCGAAGGTGCACGGCTTCTTCCTCGTCGGCCAGGCCGAGGTCCCCTTCCGCGGGACCGTGGCGTGGGCCGAAGCGGGCAACCCGCAGCTCTCCATCTACAGCCGCATCGGCGTCGCGTTCGACACGCTGCCCGACGGCCTCGCCGCGCTGCTCACCGCGCAGGATCGCCGCCCGAAGAAGCTGAAGGCGCGCGCCAAGAAGTGACGTCGCCCCGAAGTCAGCGCGCCCGGCGGCTGCAGGCGTTGACGCTGGCCCTCACCGTCGCGCTCGCGGTGGCGCTGGGCGGCATCACCTGGCTGTCGGTCACCAGCCTCCCGTACCTCGCCTCGTCGCCCACCACCGACCCGACCTTCGGGGCGCTCAACGCGTGCCTGCTGGGGTCCGTGCCCGAGCGCCTCGGCTTCGCGGTCAGCCGGGACACGAAGCGGGCCAGTGCGTGGTCTCCGCGACAGCTGGTGGAGTGTGCCGGAGCTCCCCCCGTCTCCACGTCCCACGCCCTCACCGGCGTCACCCTCGCCGCCTACGACGGGACCGGCGCGCTGTGGGTCGCCTCTTCCTCGAACGACGGCGGTCCGCACGGCCTGCTGCGTCTCGAGGCCGGCCAGTTCATCGAGCGCGGGGCCTTTGCTCCGTCCGCGATGGTGGGCACCGCCGCCGGGGTGTTGGCGCTCGACGCGCAGGGGCAACTCATCGCGCTCGCCGCTGACGGGGCGGTCTCAGCGACCCGCGCGCTCCCGCTCCAACGCAACGTGACCCTGGTGGCCGACGCCTCGGGGACCCTGGTGGCGCTCTTCGGAGGCGGCCGCTTCGCGGTCATCAACGCGGTGACCCTCGAGTCCACCCCGGCGGAAGTGCCCTGCCCGGTCAGCCACGTGTGGTGGCGGCCCTCGAGCCCACTGTTGCTGGTGGAGTGCCTCGACCTCTCGGTGGAGGTCAACGCCCTCGACTCGCAGAGCGCGCTGGTCGACCCCCGCCAGCGCACGCCGTCGGTGCTCAGCGGGCCGACGGGCGTCTACGTGCAGAGCTGCGACATGTTGCCGTGCACCGCGGAAGCCCCGCGCTGAAGGCGGAACGGACGCGCGACTACTCCGCGGCGCCGCCCTTCTTCGCCCACTCCACGACGAGCGCCTTGTCGGCGTCGCTCAACTTCGCCTCGGGGTGCAACGGCACGTAGATCGCCATCGGCATCTCGCCCTGGCCGACCTCCTCCGCGATGCCCTCGAGTTTCTTCGCCTTGCGGCCGGCCTCGTACGACTCCCACACCGAGAAGTTGAGGTGCTTGCGGCCCTCGTTGACGTCGCGGGTGACGAGCCACGAGACGGGGGCGACCTGCGAGTACCACGGCCACTTCGACTCGTTGGAATGGCAGTCGTAGCAGGCGCGGCGCAGCACCGTGGCCACCGCCGCGGGTGCCTTGAGCTCGCCGGTCACCGGGGGGTTGGTCTTCTCGGGCCGCACGAGCTGGGCCAGCACGAACACCGCGACGACGCCGATGAGGATCTTGGGCAGCAGCTTCATGCCGTGGCCGTAGGTCCGAAGGTGCTCACGTGCAAGCGATTCGACCCGCATGGCGCTCGCCGTTCTGATCCGCCGAGGGGCAGGCCAGAAGGGGGCCTGATGGCCTCACCAGACCCATCAGCTTTTGCGTTGTGCCCCCCGGAACCCTCTGGTACGCGGCGCGCGCCTTGAAGGACCCCGACGAAGGGTTGTCACAGCTCGCGAAGTCGACACGAGCAGCAGCACCGTGGCTGGCCGCGGTGTGGCAATTCACCGGTTCGGTGCTCTTCCTGGTGGCGGCGGGGTACGGGTTGGACAAGTACGCAGGGACGGGACCGTGGGGCCTCATCGTGGGAGGCATGGTTGGGAGCGGGGTCGGGTTTTACGCCTTCATCCGCTCGACGAATCGGTTGATGAAGCAGCAGAAGCAGGACGAGTCGAACTCGAACAAGAAACCGTGAAGCCCCTGAGAACCATGCTGCCGATGACCCTCGCCCTGGGCGGCCTCGTCGCCGCGCTGGTCTTCGTGTTGCCGCTCGAGGCCACGGACCGCACCACGTGGCTGGTCGGCTCGCTGGTCTCGGCGCTGATCGGTGCCCTGGCGATGGTGATCAAGACCCAGCTCTCTGGTGACGGCCTCACCGGCACCGCCGCGATGAAGGCGCTGATCACCGCGCAGGGGCTGACCTTCATGCTCCGCCTCATCGCCCTCGGCGTGGGTGCCCTGGCCGTCAAGCAGGCGGGGCTCTCACCGATGACCTTCGTCGTCGCCTTCTTTCTCGTCTCACTCTCGCAGCAGGTGCTCGAAACCCGGAGCCTCCTGTCTGCGCGCCACCCGGTGAAGTCCTCCGAGGTCACCTCATGAAGCGGCTCGTTCTCGTTCTCCTGGCGCTGTTCGCTGTCCCCGCCTTCGCGCAGCACGAGGCGCCCCCGCCGGGCGTCGAAGTCGACAAGAAGCAAGAGACGTCGGAGTTCATCCTCCACCACGTCGCGGACGACACCGAGTTCGAGATGGAGATCCCCTTCCCGCCGTACCACCTGCCGGCGATCCACATCGCCGAGGCCTTCGGCTTCCTCAAGTTCGAGAAGGAGCCGGGCGTGTCGTGCAGCGGCCACGCGCCCCCGGGCTTCGAGAGCTTCCCCTCGCTCGGCCTGTTCCTGCATGGCTGCTACGACCTGCGCCCGACCAAGGCGATCCTCATGATGTGGTTC
Organism: Myxococcales bacterium; assembly: GCA_038248085.1. Lineage (GTDB taxonomy): Bacteria > Myxococcota > Myxococcia > Myxococcales > Myxococcaceae > Archangium_A. The sequence goes on from JBBRUE010000012.1 coordinate 9,323, forward strand.
GCCTGCGCCGCGTTGTTCGTGGTGCTGTTCCTCGGCCGCAAGCGCGACCAGAACGGCGTGCCCAGGGGCCTGCTGTCACACGTGGTGGAAGTGCTCGCGCTGTTCGTGCGCGACGAGATCGCCACCCCCAACCTCGGCCAGGCCGAGGGCAAGCGCTACACGCCGTACCTGACCTCGCTCTTCTTCTTCATCCTCGCCATCAACTGGCTGGGCCTGTTCCCCGGCATGTTCACCGGCACCGGGGTGATCACCGTCACCGCCGCGCTGGCGATCATCAGCTTCGTGTTCACGCAGATCGCCGGCATCCGCGCCGCGGGGCTGGGCGGCTACCTGGCCCACCTCACCGGCGGCGTGCCGGCCTTCCTGTGGCCGATCATGGTCCCGGTCGAGGTGCTCGGCCTGTTCACCAAGCCCTTCGCGCTGCTGGTTCGTCTGTTCGCCAACATGCTCGGCGGCCACATGGTCGTCTTCTTCCTGCTCTCGCTGATCTTCGTGTGGTCGATCGGCGCGGCGGCGGTGTCGGTGCCGCTGGCCATCGCCATCTACTGCCTCGAGATCTTCGTCGGCATCCTGCAGGCGTACCTCTTCACGCTGCTCACCAGCCTCTTCATCGGCCAGGGCGTCGCGATGGGCCACCACGCCCACGCCGATGCAGATGCGGGCGACGCGCACGAGGCGCACCACTGACTTTTCAAGGAACCCCGCGGAGCCGTTGAGCCGCGCTGGAGGTCGTACCCGATGGGACAGTTCTTCCGACCCCCCCGAGAAGTGGGTCACCACAGAAAGCTGGAAACGTCATGAACCTCACCTCTGCAGCCCTCGCGTATCTCGGTGCCGGCCTCGGCGCTGGTCTTGCCATCATCGGTGCCGGCAACGGCATCGGTAAGCTCGCTGCCTCCGCCATGGACGGCATCGCTCGTCAGCCGTCGGCTGGTGGCGATATCCGCGGCGCGATGATCGTCGCCGCCGGTCTGATCGAAGGCGCGACGTTCTTCGCCCTCGTGATCTGCATCCTCCTCGCGCTCAAGTAATCGCGTCACCTCTTTCCTTCTCCCTGCGCAAGCGGGGAGAGGGTCAGGGTGAGGGGCCGGACAACCGTCTCACGACTCACGTTTCATCGAAGGAAACCGCACATGAACTTCCTCCTGCTCGCCTCCAACACCTTCACCGACGTGAAGCCGGGGCTCATCATCTGGACGTGGATCACGTTCATCATCGTGGCCATCATCCTGCGGAAGTTCGCGTGGGGCCCGCTGCTGTCGGCGGTCGAAGGCCGCGAGAAGAGCATCATCAACGCCATCGAGAGCGCGAAGCGTGAGCGCGCCGAGGCCGAGAAGCTGCTGGGCGAGCAGAAGACCGCCATCGCCTCGGCCCGCCAGGAGGCCGCCGACGCGGTCCGCAAGACCCAGGCAGAGATGGAGAAGTTCCGCGAGGAGCTGATGAACAAGGCCCGCAAGGAAGCCGACTCGCTCAAGCTCGACGCCCAGCGCGCGATCAACGAGGAGCGCGTGAAGGCCATCGCCGAGATCAAGGGCGAGGCCGTGAAGCTGTCGATCGCGATCGCCGAGAAGCTGCTGGGCGAGAACCTCAACGACGCCAAGCAGCAGGCGCTGGCGCAGCAGTTCGTGCAGGACCTCGGCAAGAAGACGCCGTCGGCCTGACCTTCGCCTTCCCGCTTTCCGTGACGCGGCGTGCCCCCACCCTCGGGAGCAGGCCGTTCGTCGTTTCTGGGCCGTCCACCATTCACTGCGGCGTGACGGTCTCGAGGAAGTACTGCACCCGCACCTGCCCGCGCGTTCGATGGAAGGTGAGGCGCGCCCCGTCGACGCTGGTCACCACGACCTCCTCCTCGGAAGGCGCGACCACTTCGCCCGCGTCGGTCCAGTTCGGCAGGAAGCCCTCGACCCGCCACTGGCCGTTGGCGAGCAGCAACGACACCGCCTGCCGCACCAGCTCCAGGCACCGCCCCGGCGACGAGGCGTAACGAACGTCGAGGGTGAAGAACTCCCGGCCTGTCGGGAGCTCGCGCGGGAGGTACATGCCCAGCTCCATCGAGGTCAACCCGGTGACCGCGATGTAGAGGTGCCCGAGCTGGTCGGGATCGTACGAGACCGCGACGCTCAGGGTGTCGGGAGCGAGCTGCGAGAGGTGGAAGGAGTTGAGCTCCCAGCCGCCGTCTTCCGCCCGCTCGAACTTGAGCTTGTACAACGCCGCGTCGCGCTGCCGCTGCGTGAGCCCGGGAATGACCCGCGTCACCCGCGCCGTCGTCTCGAGCACCGCGGTGCCGCGGTACTCGGGGTAGGCGTAGATGATCGCCGTGCGGAGATCGACGCTGCGCCGCTCCACCACCACGCCCGCGTCGCCACCCGCGTCCGCGACGCCCGCGTCGAGCGCGACCGGCCCGCCCCGGCTGCACGACGCGCCGAGCACCAGCAACGCTGCAAGACCGCACCTCCTCACGCGCGCTTGACCGCCTCGCGCCACTTACCGAGGTGCTGCGCGCGCTCCCCTTCGCTCATCTTCGGCTTGAAGACCCGGTCGGCCTTCCACGCCTTGCGGATGTCGTCGGCGCTCTTCCAGAAGCCGACCCCGAGGCCCCCGAGGAACGCCGCGCCGAGGCTGGTGGTCTCGACGTTCTTCGGGCGCACCACGTTCGTGCCGAGGATGTCGGCCTGGTACTGCATCAACAGGTCGTTCTTCACCGCGCCGCCGTCCACCTTGAACGCGGGGATGTCGCGACCCGAGTCGAGCTTCATCGCCTCGGCGAGATCCTGGATCTGCAGCGCGATGCCCTCGAGCACCGCGCGCGCGAGGTGGCCCCGGTTGGTGCTGCGGTCGATGCCCGCGAAGAGCCCGCGCGCATCGGGCCGCCAGTGCGGCGCGCCGAGGCCCGCGAGCGCGGGCACGAACACCACCTCGCCCGAGCTCTTGACCGTCTTCGCCAGGGCCTCCACGTCTTCGGAGCGCTTGATCAACTGAAGCCCGTCGCGCAGCCACTGCACCGCCGCGCCCGCGATGAAGCTCGAGCCCTCGAGCGCGTAGGTCGTCTTGCCGTCGAGCTTCCACCCCACGGTCGTCAGCAGCCCCGCCTTCGAGGCCACCGGCGTCTCGCCCACGTTCATCAACAGGAACGCGCCCGTGCCGTAGGTGCACTTCGATTCACCGGGCGTGAAGCAGGCCTGGCCGAAGAGCGCCGCCTGCTGGTCACCCGCCATGCCCGAGACGGGGATGCCGTCGGGCAACGACTTCATGCCGCGCGTCATGCCGTACACCTCGGAGCTCGCGGCGATGCGCGGGAGCACCTCCTTCGGCACGTCGAGCATCTCCAACATCGGCTGGTCCCACGAAAGCGACCGGAGCCCCATCAACATCGTGCGGCTCGCGTTCGACACGTCGGTGACGTGCGCGGCGTGGCCGGTCATCTTGAACACCAGGAAGGTGTCGATGGTGCCGAAGCACAGCTCGCCCGCCGCGGCCTTCGCGCGCGCGCCCTTCACCTCGTCGAGCAGCCACTTGAGCTTGGTGCCCGAGAAGTACGGGTCGAGCACCAGGCCGGTGGTCTCCTTCACCTTCGCTTCGTGACCGAGCGCCTTGAGCTCCGCGCAGAAGGCGCTGGTGCGCCGGTCCTGCCAGACGATGGCCTTGTGCAGCGGCTTGCCGGTGCCGCGGTGCCACAGCCCGGTGGTCTCCCGCTGGTTGGTGATGCCGATGGCCGCGATGTCCGCGCCGGTGAGGCCCGCGGTGCGCAGCGCCCGGGCGATGCACCACTCGGTGGTGGCCCAGATCTCGCTCAGGTCATGCTCCACCCAGCCCGGCTTGGGGAAGTGCTGGGGGAACTCCTTCTGCCCGGTGCCACAGACCTTCAACTTCGCGTCGAGCACGGTGGCCCGGCTGCTGGTGGTGCCCTGGTCGACCGACAAGACGTAGCGGCGCTGCGCCATTTCGTATTCCTCCTCGAAGGGGAGCGGAGGGTACGCGCAAGTCGAACGGCGGTGTTGCCTTCAGTGGATGAAGTTCAACAGCTGATCGACCTTGATCGGCAGCGTCTGCGCGCCCGACTGCACCTGGGCGTTGAACGTCACCTGCGAGGTGCCGCCGCGCACCGCGTTGATCACCGCGCCGCCCGCCGCGAGGAAGCTCACGTTGAGGGGCAGCGCCACCTGCCTGGCGCCCTTCCCGTCCATCGCGCCGAGGTTGCCGGTCGAGATGCTGCCCACGTTGCTGCCGGCGATGGCGAGGTTGCCAGTCACCCCGCCGATCGGCAGCGCGTAGGTGTTCTTGTTGGTCACCGTGAGGGGAAACTCCACCGTCGCGCCGGTGAGGGTGATGTTCGTCACCCGCGGGTTGCCGAAGACGATCGCCGGCACCTTGGGCACCTCGAACGTTCCGTCCTTCACGATGGGGAGCTTGAGGAGGCCGATGGGGGTCTGCACCCCGAGCGAGCCTTCTGCGCGCCAGCTCGCGGTGTCCCTGGTGAGGAACGTCTCGACCACCGCGACGAGGTCGGTGAACTTGATGCCCGCGGGGAAGTGGAGCTGGCTGGCCCCCCGCGCGCCGATCTGCAGCCCGTTGGGCGGTGACCCGGCGACGACCTGCTTGTTTTCGATGAACAGCGCGTAGTCCACCGAGGCCAGCGAGAGGGCGACGTCGTTGGGGTTGCTGAGCTCCCACACGGTGTCGAGGTTCAGGCCCCCGAGCGAAATGTCGGTGAGCGAGACGTTCTTGAAGGTGAAGCCCGGTTGGTTGAACGCCGTCCCGGCGAGGTTGAGCAGGTCGCGGAGGATCGCGCAGCTAGAGAGAACAGTGAGGGCACAGGCAGTGACGATGAGTCGTTTCATGGCAGTCTCGCGCGTCTGACGGAGGTGGTCCTGTGACGCGTTGGTGCCGCAAAGATGCATCGAGTGGCTGTTTCCCGCTCCTGAAATCGCTCCTCGGCCGCAGCGGCGTCCAGGTCGAGCTCGCCGGCGGGCTGTCCTTCATCGACGAGGTGGTGAGCCTCGAGGGCGCCCTCGGCGCGGAAGTGGCGGTCTTCGGCAGCCGCCGCCGCGTCGCCGTCCGCGACATCGAGCTCGTGCAGTGGATGCCCGATCTGAGCTGACGACCTCCGCTTAGGGCAGGAAGCCTTCGACCGAGAGGTAGCGCTCGCCGGTGTCGTAGCAGAACGTCAGCACGCGGCTCCCCGCGGGCAGCTCGGCCAGCTTCTGCTTCACCGCCTGGAGCGAGGCGCCCGACGACACGCCGATGAAGAGGCCCTCTTCCTTCGCCGCCCGCCGCGCCATCTCGTAGGCGTCGAGGTGCTCGACCTGGATCACCCCGTCGAGCAGCTCCTTCTTCAGGTTCTTCGGAATGAAGCCCGCCCCGATGCCCTGGATGGGGTGCGGCCCGGGCGCGCCACCGGAGATCACCGGCGACTTGGTCGGCTCCACCGCGAACACCTTGAGCTTCGGCCACTTCGGCTTGAGCACCTCGGCGAGCGCGGTGATGTGCCCGCCAGTGCCGACGCCGGTGATGAGCGCGTCGAGGCCCTCGGGGAAGTCGCGCAGCACCTCCTGCGCGGTGGTGCGGCGATGCACCTCGAGGTTCGCCTCGTTCTCGAATTGTTGCGGCATCCACCCGCCGGGCGTCGAGGCGACCAGCTCCTGTGCGCGGGCGATCGCGCCCTTCATGCCCTTCTCACGCGGGGTGAGATCGAACTTCGCGCCGTACGCCGCCATCACCCGGCGACGCTCGAGCGACATCGACTCCGGCATCACGAGAATCAGTTGGTAGCCCTTCACCGCCGCCACCATCGCCAGCCCGATGCCGGTGTTCCCCGACGTCGGCTCGATGATCACCGAGTCCTTCGTGAGCACGCCCTGCGCCTCGGCGGCCTCCACCATCGCCAGGGCGATGCGGTCCTTGATGCTCGCGCCCGGGTTCGCCCGCTCGAGCTTGATCCACACCTCGTGGGTCGTGCCGAACAGCCGGTTCACCTTCACGTGAGGCGTGTTGCCGATGGTCTCGAGGATCGAATTGGCGCGCATGGGAGGCCCCTGGGGCTGGTGGAGAAGCGTCCGTTATAACGGACGACTCCGCGCGACTGCAACCCGATTGATCAGATCACCCAGTCGAGGTCTTCGAACACCGCGCCGGGTTGCCGGGGGCGCACCTCGCTGCGGCGGCTGACCACGGAGTTGGGGGGCACCGATTGGGTGAGCCACGCGTTGCCGGCGACGACCGAGTGGTGCCCGACCACGGTGGCCCCGCCGAGGATGGTGGCGCCGGCATAGATCACCACCTCGTCTTCGATGGTCGGGTGCCGCTTCTTGTCGGCGAGCGACTTCTCGACGGTCAACGCGCCGAGCGTCACGCCCTGGTACAGCTTCACCCCGTCACCGATGACCGTGGTCTCGCCCACCACCACCCCGGTGCCGTGGTCGATGCAGAAGCGGCGGCCGATGGTCGCGCCGGGGTGAATGTCGATGCCGGTCTTCTCGTGGGCGAACTCGGTGAGCAGGCGCGGCAGCAGGGGCAGGCCCAGCTCCCACAGCAGGTGCGCGATGCGGAAGACGGCGATGGCGTAGAAGCCGGGGTAGGTCAGCACCACCTCGTCGTAGCTGCGGGCCGCCGGGTCGCCCTCGAGAATGGCGCGGGCGTCGGCCTCGAGCGTGTCGTGCACCAAAGACAGCCCGGTGAGGAAGCGCTCCACCAGTTGCACCGGCATCTGCTCGTGCAGCGTGCCGATGGCGCGCTCGAGCCGCGCGAGACTCTCGGCCGCGATCAGCACGTCCTCGATCACCGCGTCTTCGCTGCAGGTCACGCTGCCCGAGAAGTGCGGGAAGAGCATGCCCATCACCAGCGAGCCGAACTGCTGCGAGAGCGGCCGCAACTGTGACGGCAGGGTGTGCTTGCGGCGCGCGAGGAGGACTCGGTCGAGCAGGTCGGTGGGGACGGTGGCCATGACGAGCGTCCCTCACACCACCCCTCGGGTGCGCTGACAACTCTTCGCGGGGGCGTAGAGTGCGTGCGCGATGCCCAACGCCGTACTCATGCGTCGATCTCTCGACGGCCTCTCGGTCGGTGACGCCTTCGGGGAACGCTTCTTTCAGCCGAAGGAGATCCTCGACGCCGCGCTCGCCGAGCGCCGCGTGCCGGCTCGCCCGCCGTGGAACTGGACCGACGACACCGCGATGGCGGTAAGCCTCGTCGAGACCCTCGAGGCGGAAGGCCACCTCGACCCCGACGTCTTCGCCCGCCGCCTCGGCCGCCGCTACGTCGCCGAGCCCTCGCGCGGCTACGGCCGCGGCGCCCACGAGGTGCTCGCCCAGCTGAGCCTCCACGTGCCGTGGGAGACCGCCGCACGCACGCTGTTCGACGGCGAAGGCTCGAAGGGCAACGGCGCCGCGATGCGCGTGGCCCCGCTCGGCGCCTTCCTCGCCGACGCGGCGCTGTCCACCGTCGTCGCGCAGGCGCACCAGAGCGCCGCCGTCACCCACGCGCACCCCGAGGGCCAGGCCGGCGCGGTGGCGGTGGCCGTCGCGGCGCACGGCCTGGCGAACGGCGAGTCGCTCGCCCGCGTGTGGACCCAGGTGCTGGAGCGAACCCCGGGCGGCCCCACCCTCGACGGCCTGCAACGTGCCTCGCGGCTCGGCTTCGACGTCCCGAGTACCCACGCAGCCGAGGCGCTCGGCAGCGGCGCGAAGGTGCTCAGCGAAGACACGGTGCCCTTTTCGCTGTGGTGCGCCCTGCGTCACCACGACGACTTCGAAGAGGCCCTGTGGGCCACTGTCGCCGGCCGGGGCGACCGCGACACGACCTGCGCCATCGTCGGCGGGCTGGTGGCCCTCACCGACGCGCCCCCCGCGGCCTGGCTGGCGGCGCGCGAGCCGCTCCCCGCGAGAGACCGTTGATGCAGACCTGGCTCGCCTCGCTCTCCGTCGGCTTCGTCACGGCGCTGCGCTTCGTCGCGCTCCCGTCCTTCGTGCTGCTGGTGCTGATCAGCCTCGGGTGGAAGCAGCGCACGAAGGCCTGGCTGCCGCTGTGGAAACTCGGCCTCGCCCTGCTCGCGCTGACGGTGATCGGCACGCTCGCCTTCGCGGTCGCGTGGCAGGGCCAGCTCGGCAAGCTGTAGTCGCGCCTCGCGCCGGGACCGGTGACGGCTGCGGTCGCTCCACCTTGACGACGATCAACCGGGGCGAACCCCAGGCGTTCACCGCCGGCGAGGGCCCTCGTCGCGTACCTCGAGTCGCGCGGACCTCAGCGGAGGACTAGAACCGTCGGGGCATGCGCACCGTGCTCCTGTCCGGCTCGTCTCACCGTCAGCTCGCCCTCGAACTCAGCGGCGAGCTGCAGCTCCCGCTCGGTGGCTGCACCATCGAGCCCTTCCCCGACGGGGAGCTCAACATCGCGCTCACCGCCGACGTCCGCGGGGCGGAGGTGTTCATTCTCCAGGGGCTGCACGCGCCGGTGGGCGATCACCTGCTCGAGCTCGCGCTGCTGTCCGACGCGTGCCAGCGCGCCGGCGCCGCCTCGGTCACCGCGGTGGTGCCCTACCTCGGCTATGCGCGGCACGACCGCCGCGTCACCGGCCGGGAACCGCTGGGCGCGCGCGTGGTGGCCGAGCTCATCGCCGCGGGCCGGGTCGATCGCGTGGTGTGCCTCGACCTCCACAGCCGCGCGGTCGAAGGCTGCTTCCCCCGGCCGGTGGAGCACGCCGACGCGGTGCCGCTGCTCATCGAGCACGTGCGCGCGCGCATCACGCTGCCGGCGGTCGTCGTCTCGCCCGATCTCGGCGCGGTGAAACGCGCGGAGGCGTTTGCGCGGCCGCTGGGGCTCCCCGTCGCGGTGGTGCACAAGAAGCGCCTCTCGGGCGAAGACGTCGAGGCCCAGGGCGTGGTGGGTGACGTCGCGGGGCGCCACGTGGTGGTGGTCGACGACATGATCTCCACCGGCGGCACGCTGGTGGCCGCGGTCAAGACGGTGCTCGCGCACGGCGCGCTGGGCCCGGTCACCGTCGTCGCCTCGCACGGGCTCTTCGTCGGCCCGGCGCGGGAACGCCTCGCCGCGCTGCCGCTCGCCCGGGTGGTGGTGACCGACTCCGTGCCGCCGCTCTTCGAGGGCCCGGCGGGCTTCCCCCTCGAGCGCGTCCACGTCGCGCCCGCGCTGGCCAGCGTCATTCGCCGGCTGCGCGTCGCGTAGAGTCGCCCCCCATGCAAATCAAGGGCATCGAGGGGCTGACCGTCGGTGAGGTCCAGGACCAGGTCCGCCAGGGCGCGAAGTTCGTCACCTTCACCTACTGCATGTCGTTCCTGGTGGTGACGCTGCGCCGCAACAGCGACGTCATCTTCGTGCGCGCGGGCCAGAGCGCCTTCGTGGCGGGGCTCCCGTACACCCTGCTCTCGCTGATGATCGGCTGGTGGGGCTTCCCCTGGGGGCTGGTCTACACGCCCATCGCCATCATCCAGAACCTGTCCGGCGGCACCGACCACACCCTGGCGATCATGAACGACCTCGGTCCTGTCGCGCCTCGGCAGGGGCTCCCCGAAGTGCAGGTGAAATAAGTCTGACGTTTCGAGCCCCTCGTCCGTAGAGGAACGACATGCGAATCCGATCCCTCGTGCTGGCTGCTTCTCTCGTCGCGCTGCCTGCGTTCGCGCAGGTCGAGATCAACGTGCAGCTCCCCACCATCACCTTCGGGGCGCCTCCGCCGCTGGTGGTGGTGCAGCCGGGGGTGCAGGTGGTCGAGGACTCCGACGACGAGGTGTTCTTCGTCGACAACGTCTACTGGGTACGGCGCGGTCCGCGCTGGTACCGCTCGAATGATCACCGGGGCAACTGGGTGGTGGTCGATGGGCCGCGCGTGCCGCGCACGATCGTGCAGATCAACCCGGGGAAGTACCGCCACTACAAGCACGGCGCGGTGGTCATCAACCCGCCCGGGCCGGGCCGGGTGATCCTGAAGGAAGAGCGCCGTGAGGACCGACGCGAGGAGCACCACGAGAAGCACGGCAAGGGCAAGGACAAGCACTGAGCCTGCTCACCCGTCGCAGCCCAGGGCGATGGCGACCGCGCTGCAGAGCTGCTTGAGCTTCGCGGGGGCCAGCGAACCGACACACCGGCGCAGCCGTGCCTGCTCCACCGTCTGCAGGTGATCGAGCGACACGACTGAGGGGTGCTTGAGGCCCTCGGTCACGCCGACCAACACCTCGCTGGGCAGCCCACGAATCGTCGAGGTGATGGGCGCCACCACCACCGTCTGCAAGACCGCGATGGCGTCGTCTCGACTGATCAGCACGACCGGTCGGAGCTTGTCAGGGGGCCGGAACTCGTACATCCAGACCTGGCCGCGAATCAGGACTCGGGCCACGCGCCCTCCGCCGCCCAGCCGTCGAACTCAGGCGCGCCGCTGGCGTAGCCGCGAACGTAGGCTTCAGTGATCTGCTTTCGCCGCCGGGACTTCAGGTACGAGGTCACCGCCCGCCGGAACACCGCGGAGCGACCGTCGCGCTTGACCTCGGGGTCTGCGTCCAGGGCTCGCAGCAACTGGGCGTCGATGGTGATCTGAATCGCCTTCATGTGGATAACCTATGTGGACCGGTCATCCACATTCAAGGGCGGGCCGCTTCGTTCAGCGACGCTTCGCCGACACGCCCGACGCCGTGACGCCGCCCGCTTCGGCCTTGATGGCCTCGAGGCCGTACTGACCCGACTTGGTGACGAAGAACCGCACCTGGTACGAGACCCCGTCGGGGCCCCCGAGGGCGCGCTTGCGGAGCTCGAGCGGGGCGTCGTGGAAGTCGAACCGCTCGGCCGGCGCGCCGTCGATCGCCAGCTCGACTGAGAGCACCGCGCGGGCCGGGTCGAAGTTGGCGGACTCCTGGGTGATCTTCAGGTCGAGCAGTGACAACGCCCGCTGGGTGAACGCCAGCTTCACCTGGGGCAGCCGCTTCGAGCGCAGCGCGCGCTGGGCCGACGCCTGCTTCGCCGCGACGGCCTTCCGGCTCTCACTCGCCTGCCGCTTCGCGACCTCCTTCTGGTAGGCGGCCTTGCTCGCGGCGACGCGCACCTCGAACTCCTTGTTGCTCTCCCAGGACTCGCGGGTCAGCTTCGCCAGCGGCGCGAGCTCGGCCATCGGCGCTTCTTCCGCGGCGGCGGGGCCGTCGATCCAGTCCCGGGTCGCGTTGGTGATCGCCCGCTCCACGCGGGTCGACCAGCCGAGGGTCGCCGGTTCCTTCTCGAGGTAGCTCTGCACGAGTTCCTGCTCGCGCTTGCGGTCCAGCGTGGCCACCGCCTCGAGGAGCTGGGCCTTGAACTTGGGGTACTCGGCCACGTAGGGCTGGAAGTCGACGCTCGCCGCCGTCACCAGCTTCCCGTCGGCCCACGTGCCCGCCTGCTTCACACTGCCGTCGGCGCCGAAGGTCGCCCCGAGCCCGTGCATCTTGAACTGGCGCATCTCGCCCAGGTAACGATCGCCGGTGGAGTACTTCACCTCGCCGAAACAATCGCCATCGGGCACCGGGCAGACCGGCAGCGTGCCGGGCTGGGCGAAGACGACGAGGCTCACCACCGACGACAGTGCGATCGACGACCTCAGTGCGGACATGACCCCTCGATGTGGCAACGGCAACCGGGGCAAATGTTGAGCCGAATGCCGGGGGAAGACAACAACTCGGAAGCGGCTGCAGCTCGCGTAACCTCCGGCGCGCGCCATGAAACCAAACCAGCGACGCCACGCCCGGGTGAAGCCGAAGGCCATGTCCAGCCGGGTGCGCGTGGGCGGCGTGCTGCACCTCGGGCTCGCGGTGGAGAACCTCTCGCTGGGCGGGGCCTTCGTGCGCTGCGCCCAGTCCCCTCCGCTCCACACCCACGCCATGCTCGAGCTCGCGGTGCCGGGCGTGAACCAGGCGCTGGCGCTGCCCGGCCGGGTGGCCTTCGTGGTGTCGGCGAGCGAGGCGATGAGCCGCAAGGTGGCCGCCGGCTTCTCCATCGAGTTCGTCCAGCCGCTGTCGCCGCACGTACAGAAGGGCCTCGAGCGGTTGCTGCGCGGCATCGACCCGCGGGCGCTCATCCCCATGGAGGCGGAAGAGCCCGAAGAAGAGCGCACCCAGTCGGTGCCGGTCTACGTGCCGCGAACCGAGCAGCTGAGCACGGAAGGAGCCGAGCTCACCGCGCTGCGCAAGCGGGTCGCCACGCAGGAGCGGGAGATCAAGCGGCTGGAGGCCGAGAACGAGCACCTGCGCCGTCAGGTGCCACGCCGCTGAAGCGGGCTCACTGCAGGGGACGCGGGGCGGCGACTTCGAGCGTCGGTTTCTCCGTCGACTTGTTTCCCGCCGCGTCGAAGAGCTCGAAGGTGAGCTTGTAGGCGCGGCCGTCGTCGAAGCCGAAGCTCCCGCTGCACGCGTCGTGACCGATGGTGAAGGTGTCGGCCTCGACCGGCACCGGGTACTGCTGGCGGGCCGAGCCGCCCCGGGCGCGCTGCATCGAGACCAGCATCCACGCGGGCCCACTCTCTTCCACCACCGCGCGGAGCTTCAGCTGCCGGCGCAGGCCCGCGTCGTTCTGGACGTAGAAGCCCTCCGACGACGAGGGACGTTGCTTGTAGCGGGGCGCCTTGCGGTCGGCACCGGTGCCGGCCAACCACCGCAGCGAGCCGTCGCCGAGGCGATCGTTGAGCAGGCGCACGCCGGTCATCTCCTTCGGGAGCGCCAGCGAGTATTCGACGTTCGGCTCGAGCGACTTCATCGGGCGCAGTCGAATCGCCACTCGCGACATCTGCGAGACGAAGCCCTTCTCGGCCTTCACCGGGACGGGGTCCTTCCCCTCGGCGACCAGGGCGATGGCGTCGGTGGTGAGGAGCTCCTGCACCAGCGCCTGCGCCGAGCCCGTGCCCTCGATGATCAACTGCACGTTGGTGGGGACCACCGCGCCGGGCGCCGGGAAGAGGAGGATGCCGTCTTTCTCGCAGTCAGCCGCGCCCACCCGGGAAGCCCCGAGCAGCACCACGGCGAGCACCGTGGCGACGACGACCCGGGGCACCTCAGTGCACCGGCGTGCCGGGCTCGGTCACTTCGATCGACCCGAACTTCTGCTCGAACTTCGCCACGTTGTCCTGCATCGCCAGCATCAGCCGCTTCATGTGCTTGGGGTTGGTGATGATGCGCGAGAGCACCTTGGCGCGGGGCTGCTGGGGCTGTACGTAGATGAAGTCGAGGGTGAACTCGGTCTCGGTGTGGTTCACGAGCGCCATGTTCACGTACTGGCCGTTGGCGATGGCGTCATCGAGCTGAATCTGCAGCTGCACCTCGGGCGGCTTGGTGTCGGACATGCCGCAATGCCTATCACGGCATCGGCGCGGCACCTGACAGGTTGTCGATGCGGTTGGCCGCGTTCGCCCCAGGCGTCTTGTTGGGGTCGGCGACCTCGACTGGCTCGGGCGGCTGGCGTGATTGGTACTTCTTCCACCCGAGGAAGCCGCCGGCCACGAGGGCCGCGATGAGGAGGTAGCGCATGCCCGGAGTCTGCACCCCGAAATCACTTGAGGGGAAGCGCGCCGGACCGAATAGGTTCGCGCCCATGTCGGCGCAGCGACTCGACGACGCGAAGACGGCGCCCTTCACGCTGGGGCCCCCGCTCGCGGAGGCCGGGGTCGCGGTGTTGCTGCTCCACGGCTTCACCGGCAGTCCCTGGGAAATGCGGCCGCTGGGCGAGAGCCTCGGTGCCCGCGGGGCCCACGTGGTGTGTCCCCGGTTGCCCGGCCACGGCACCACGCCCGAAGCGATGCTCTGGGCAGGCCACCACGAGTGGCTCCGGGCCGCGCAGGAGGGGCTCGAGGGCCTGGCCGGCGCGAAGAAGGTGGTGCTCGCCGGGTTGTCGATGGGCGCGCTGCTGGCGATGGTGCTGGCGGCGCGGCACACCCGGCGCGTGGACGGCGTGGTGTTGATGGCCCCGGTGGTGCGCCTGCGCGCGAAGGACGCAAGGGCGCTGCGGCGGCTCCGCTTCCTCCCCGTGCTCGCCGTGGCGCCGCCGTGGGTCGAGAAGAAGAGCACCGACATCGAGGACGACGCGGTGCGCGCCACGGCGCCGATCCTCCCGCGGTACCCGCTGGCCCGGGCGTTCGACCTCTTCGACCTGCAGGACCTGGCGCGAGCGGCCGAGCCGCGCCTCACCTGCCCCTCGCTGATCATCGGCGCGGTGAACGACCACGTGGTCGACACCGACGCGGTGATGGCGCTCGCCGGCCGGCTGCCCTTCTCGAAGAAGGTGCTGCTGCAGCGCGGCTTCCACATCATTCCCCGCGACACCGATCACGCCCACGCGTTGACCGAGATCGCCCACTTCGTGGACACGGTGGCGCGATGACGGTCTTCGGCGGCCGCTACCGGCTCGAGCAGAAGCTCGCCTCGGGGGGCATGGCCGAGGTCTTCCTCGCGCGGCAGGCGGGCATCGACGGCTTCGAGAAGCTGGTGGTGCTCAAGCGCATTCTGCCGCACCAGTCGGACAACCCCGAGTTCGTGCGCATGTTCCTCGACGAGGCGCGCATCGCGGCCGACTTGAGCCACCCCAACGTGGTGAACATCTTCGACGCCGGGCAGGCCGACGGTCAGTACTACATCACCATGGAGTACCTGCGCGGCCGCGACGTGGCCGCGGTGTTCCACGAGCTGGGCCGGCGCCACGAGCCGCTGCCGCTGGGCGTCACCCTGCACTGCCTGATCGACGCCGCGCGGGGGCTGCACGCCGCGCACACCAAGAAAGACCTCGAGGGCCGGGCGCTGCACATCGTGCACCGCGACGTCTCGCCACCGAACCTCTTCGTGACGTGGGACGGCGTCACCAAGGTGCTCGACTTCGGCATCGCCCACGCGGCGACGCGCAGCACGAAGACCGAGGTCGGGGTGGTGAAGGGCAAGCTGGCCTACCTCTCGCCCGAGCAGCTCGAGGCGCAGGAGCTCGACGGCCGGGCCGACCAGTTCGCGCTGGGCATCGTGGCGTGGGAGCTCCTCACCGGGCAGCGCCTCTTCCAGAAGCCGTCCGACGCCGAGGCGCTGCGGGCGATCCTCGAGCACCGCATTCCCGCCCCGTCGAGCGTCGCGCCAGAGCTGCCGAAGGGCGTCGAGGCGGTGGTGCTGCGCATGCTCGAGGCCGATCGCGACGCGCGCTACCCCGACTGCGCCGCGGCCGCCGACGCCTTCGAGGCCTGGCTCGACGAGACGAAGATCGCGCACTCGGCGAACCGCGTGGCGCTGGCCCTCAAGGCGCTCTTCCCCGACCCCGCAGTCACCGCCGCGGGCGGGCCGGTGCTCCAGCCGACGAAGGAGACGGTGCTCCCGAAGCGCGCGCCGGACCCGACCACCCGGCCCACGCGCAAGCGCGCACCGCTTCCGCAAGAAGACGTGTTCCTCGCCGCGGTCTCGGAGTTCCTCCAGGAGCGACCGGGCCGCACCAACCTCCTGCCGCCTTCGGGCCCCTTCGTCGGCCGCGAGGTCGACCTCGGCGCGCTCGAGGCGGCGCTCACCGAGGAAGAGTCGCGGCTGGTGACCGTGGTGGGCTTCGGGGGCGTGGGCAAGACGCGGCTGGTGCGCGAGCTGGCGTGGCGGTTGCGCGATCGCTGGGCCCGGCAGGGAGGCACGTGGTTCATCGATCTCGCCGCGGCGCGCTCGGCTGACGACGTCTGCAAGGCGATGGC
>JBBRUE010000013.1:0-22198 GCA_038248085.1 Myxococcales bacterium
CATCACGTCGCCGTGGGCGAAGTTGATCAGCTTCAACACCCCGTAGACCATGGTGTAGCCGAGCGCGACCAGGGCGTAGATGGTGCCCGCCGCCAACCCGTTGATGAGGTGCTGAATGAACTCGTACATCGGGCGCGCTTACGGAGAGACGGTGTCGACGTACTTGAACTTGCCGCCCTCGACCTCGAGCCCCACCGCGGGCTTCACCGGGTTGCGCTTGGCGTCGAGGGTGATGGTGCCCGCCACGCCGGGGAAGTCCCTGGTCTCGGCGATCGCCGCGCGCAGGGCCGGGCCGCTCGCGTCGGGAGCGCGCTTGAGCGCCTCGATCACCACCCCCGCCGAGTCGTAGCCCAGCGCCGCCAGCGAGTCGGGCACCGCGCCGAACTTCGCCGTGTACTTCTTGATGAAGTCCTGCACGCGGGGCGACGGGTCGTCGGCCGAGTAGTGGTTCGACACGTAGCTTCCCTCGACCGCCGCGCCGCCCAGCTCGAAGAGCTTCTCGGAGTCCCACCCGTCGCCGCCCATCATCGTCACCTTGAGGCCCAGCTCCCTGGCCTGCTCGGCGATCAGCGCCACGTCCTGGTAGTAGCCAGGCACGTACACGCCCTGCGGCTTGAGCTTCTTCACGTTGGTCAGCTGCGCGCGGAAGTCGGTGTCGCCCTTCGAGTACGCCTCGATGCCGACGATGTTGCCGCCCATCTCGGTGTACTTCTTCTTGAAGACCTCGGTCAGGCCCTCGGAGTACGCGCTCTTCTTGTCGGTGAGGATGGCGACCTTGGTGAACTTCAGGTTGTCGTGGGCGTAGCGCGCCATCACGTAGCCCTGGAACGGGTCGATGAAGCAGACGCGGAAGATGTAGTCGCCGACCTCGGTCACCTTGGGGTTGGTCGACGAGGGCGAGACCATCGGCACCTGCGCCTCCTGCGCCTTGGGGGCCATCGCCAGCGAGTTCGACGAGGCGACCTCGCCGAGAATCGCGACCACGTGGTCCTGGGTGATGAGGCGGGTGGCGGCCGAGGCGGCCTCCTCGGGCTTGCTCTGGTCGTCGTACACGCGCACCGCGATCTTCTTGCCCTTCACCCCGCCCGCGGCGTTGGCCTCTTCGAGGGCGAGCTCGATGCCGTTGCGCGTCGAGATGCCGAAGGCCGCTTCGCTGCCGGTCAGCGAGCCGACCTCGCCGAGGAGAATCGTGTCGCTCTCGGGCTGCGCCGGCTTGGCCACCTCGATCGGCTTCGGCTCGACCGGCCTGGGCGTCTCGGTGGTCTTCTTTTCACAGCCGGCGAAGAGGGCGACGGCCGCGAGGGCCGCGAAGAACGAGACGCGCATAAGCGCAGCCTTGTAGGGCCATGAAGCTGGCTTTCCAAGGGGGAAACCACCCCCGGCGGGTCAGCCCACGAGGGCGATGAGCCCCCCGAGCAGAGGGAGGGTCAGCAGCCGGCCGCCCTCGAGCGCCTTCGCCCACGGCTTGCCTTCCACCAGCGCGGGCAGCGAGAGCAGGCTCACCAGCAGCACGCCTACCGTCACCGCCTTCGTCGACGCCGTCAGCCCGTGGCCCCACATCAGGAAGCCGAACACGCCGCCGAGCAGCAGCACCCAGTTGATCAGCGCGTAGCGCACTGTCGCCACCG
The DNA here is from genome assembly GCA_038248085.1 of Myxococcales bacterium. Taxonomy (GTDB): domain Bacteria; phylum Myxococcota; class Myxococcia; order Myxococcales; family Myxococcaceae; genus Archangium_A. The sequence continues at coordinate 1,629 of JBBRUE010000013.1, forward strand.
AGGCCTGGGGGTCGTACTTCTTCGCGAAGTCGCGGCGCGGGGCCTCGCCCATCCACGCCGGGCGCCAGGCGGGCGAGGCGAAGAACACCCTCACCGCCAGGCCGAGGCTCGGGGCCTTCTTCGCGAGCCGGAAGAGATCGACGTAGGTCTCCACCTGGGCCCACAGCGGGTTGAACGAGTCGAAGGGGCGGGTGGTGCCGTAGACGCACGGCTCGGTCTCGGGTTCCCAGGTGCCGAAGAGGCGATCGAAGATCGAGAACGTCGCCGCGTGGTTTTTGTCGAGGTAGCGCGGGTTGATCGCGTGGTGCACCCGGTGCAGCGCGGGCGTGTTGAAGAACTTCTCGAGCACGCCCAGCGGAGGCACCAGCTCGGTGTGGATCCAGAATTGGTAGAGCGTCGAGAGGCCGAGCACCACGGCGAAGTGGAAGACCGGCACGCCGAGCAGCGCCAGCGGCAGGTAGAACGGCAGGCTGGTGATCCACGTGGTCACCGACTGCCGGAGCGCGACCGCGAGGTTGTAGTCCTCGCTGTGGTGGTGAACGACGTGCGCGGCCCACAGCAGGTTCACCTCGTGCGAGAGCCGGTGCCACCAGTAGTAGGCGAACTCGACGCTGATCACCGCCACCACCCAGGGCAACCACGTCGTAGGAATCGTCCACAGCGCGTGCGCCGCCAGCCACGAATACGCGCCGGTCAACACCGCGGTCGAGACGAAGAGGCTCATCAGTTGCTGGGCGATGCCGCAGCCGATGTCGGCCATCGCGTCGCCCGCGCGGTAGAGGGCGCGGCCCTTCGCTTTTGCCACGGCCAGCTCGACGGCGATGCCTACGAAGAACAGCGGAATGGCGAGCGCGATGAGGTTGGGACCCAGGGAGGGCCTCCTTTCGGGGAACGTCAGGGCTGATCAGGCGGGAGGCTGATGGTCTCGTCGTAGTCGGTGACGCCCCACTCGAGCTTGGGGTCGGCGTCGAGGAAGACCTGGCGGGCGGCGTCGAGGTCGAGGCCCGGCATCAGCGCCAGGCCGCGATCGAGGGGCTGGAAGAAGTTGTCGAAGTGCGTGGGCAGCACGCGCAGCGGCTTGGCTTCCGAGAGCAGGCCGTCGACCTTGGTGCGGTTCTGCTTCTCGCCGGTGACGCCGACGATGAGCGTCTTCGCGGGGAGGCCGCCGAGCTCGCCGGGGGCGTAGGTGCTGGTGGGGTGGAACCACAGCGTGGTGCCGCTCGCCGAGAGGCGGAACACGAGGGTCTCGTCGAGGGCGTAGTTCCAGAACCACATCGCGCCGGAGTCGGTGGCGACGGCTCCGCTCATCGGCTGCGAGACGAGGAGGTCAGCGTGGCGGGTGCCGCGCACGTCGATGGTGAAGCCGCCGACGGTGAGCTGGTCGCCCGCGTGGACCACCCGGGTCTTCTCTTTCGTCACACCGCGCGAGAGCGCGAGGTTGACGGTGTTCTGCGAGCCGACGACGAGGGCGCCAGTTCGCTTCGCGATCGCGCCGACGTCGAGCGCGTGATCGAAGTGCGTGTGATTGACGAGGATGACGTCGGCCTTCGGGCACCACTTCGCGCCGAGCGCGGGGTCGGCGTCGATGGGCCCGGTGATGAGGGCGACGGGGTCGGGGCGCGTCGGGGTGGGGTCGAGCAGCACGGTGGTGGTGCCGTCGCTGACCTCGAAGCCGGAGACGCCGAGTGAACGGAGCGTGAGGCCGGGCCCCTTCACGCGCCACGACGCAGGGGGCTGGTGCTGCGGGGGGATCTTCCACCGCACGTGGTGGGTGAAGGCGAACCACGCGCCCACCAGCAGCGCGAGCAGCACCGGGGGGGTGGACAGCAGGATCTTCACGCGACGGGACATGGGCCGCGCGCACTCAATCACGGGCGATTCAAGAACTGCACGATCGCCGCGCTCTCGTTCACCGCGGGTGTGTTGGGTCGATGGTTCGATCGACGCCCCAATCTCCTCGGGGCGTCAAGACCGGGCGCCATCTCGGAACTGTCAGCTCTGAGGAGAGGAACACTCCTTCGCGTGGAACCATGAACCGGGCCCCCTCTGCAGCCCGCTCGAGCAGTCGCGGAAGGTCGGCTCGCTCGAGGTCGGCGTGAGCACGAGCGCAGTCATGGACGCGCAGCGTGGTCAGGCGTCCCTTCGGACGATGCGACACCAGTTGGCGCTCGAGATTTCTGGTTCGGATGATCACCGTCGACACGTCGAGGGAGCAGGGTGGCCGCGACTTGTTGCCGATCGCGACCCAGAGGGCTTCAGGTTCCTTCTTCTCGGCGCCGAGGAGCCAGAGCGCTGACGGGCCCCAAAAGACGAGCTTTGGGAGTCGCACCTGCGCGAGCTCGTAGCGGCTGGGCTGGTATCGCGCGTGGCTCCACACCCCACGTCCGTGCCTCCTGACACATCCCATGAGTTGAGCGGTGTTGAGCCAGTCGATGGAGATCTTCCGGTGCGTCAGATCGCGCTCCCGGAAAAGACCTCGACTCGCGAGTTCTTCGATGACGGCCAGTGCTCTGTCTCTCATGACGTCCTCCTCGGGTGCGGCGTTCAGGGGGAGCATGCACGCGAGGGCTGACATCGGGTCGGGCCTCGGAAAGGCGCTCGAAGCAGAGGCGGTGCGGGGCTGTCTTTGGCAGCGCCACGTCCGCGCTGGCATCTCGGCGCGACCTCCAGTCAGGGCAGTGCGCCAGGCTTCGCGATGGATTCGTCGAGACGATGCGGACCCTCGCGGCCCTCCGAGTTTTTGTCGGTCACCCCCCAACCCAGGCTGAAATCGAGGCCACTTCGGGTCACCTTTGCCGCGAGACGAGAACGAAGGGGCTCGATGTGGAGCGTCGATGCACCGAAAACGCCCAGGAAACGTCGGTCAAGACCCGAGCGACCTACAAAAACTCGGAGTGGCCGCGAGGGTCCATTGGCGCCGGCCGGGTTCTCTCCCCGGTCCAACACCTTCGCTCCCGTCGAGTGCGGTCTCGACGCCGACATCGAATGCGCAACGCGGTGCAGGGCTCGAGCTCGTGGCGATCATCCGAGAGGTCGGCCTGGCGAAGTGGCTCGGAGTCTGTCCCTCGCCTGGCAGTGCCACGCATCCCACCGCGACGTTCTCGCCGGGTGCACGACGCCTCTGTCGAGACTGCTCGGTGTCGCCATCGCAATTGGCGATGAAACACATCGGACACCATCGCCTTCCGGGATGATACGGGGTTGGGCACAGTGCACCCCATGCTCGTGCTCCCCGGTTCCCCCGCGTTGACCCCCGCGCGCCTCACCAAGCGCCTCGAAAAGTGGAAGCTGACGCAGCCCGGGCTGACCGACGCGACCGCCGACTTCGTGCACCTCGTCGACGTCGAGCGCGCGCTGACGCCGGCCGAGGCCCAGACCCTGGCCGCGCTGCTGACCTACGGGCCGAAGCAGGAGCCCCGGCGCATCGAGGGCCGCACCTTCGTCGTGGTGCCCCGGCTGGGCACGCGGTCTCCGTGGTCGTCGAAGGCGACGGACATCGCGCACAACTGCGGGCTGACGGCAGTACGGCGGCTCGAGCGCGGCGTGGTCTGGACGCTCGCGGGCGCGTTGACGGGAACGCCGGAGTTGCACGATCGCATGACGGAGTCGCTGCTCCCCGATCTCGCGGGCGCGGCGCGGCTCTTCGAGCACCAGGCGCCCCGGCCGGTGAGCGTGGTCCCGCGCAGCGAGCTGGCGGCGGCGAACGTGCGCCTCGGCCTCGCGCTGGCGCCCGATGAGATCGACTACCTCGTCGACGCCTTCACCCAGCTCGGCCGCGACCCGACCGACGTGGAGTTGATGATGTTCGCGCAGGCGAACTCCGAGCACTGCCGGCACAAGATCTTCAACGCCGACTTCGTGATCGACGGCGTGGCCCAGGGCGACTCGTTGTTCCGGATGATCCGCCGGTCGACCGAGGCGAGCCCGGGTGGGGTGCTCAGCGCGTACAAGGACAACGCGAGCGTCATCGAGGGCCGCACCGCGGGGCGCTTCTTCGCCGACCCCGAGAGCGGCGTGTACGGCGCGCAGACCGAGCCGATGCACCTCCTGATGAAGGTCGAGACGCACAACCACCCGACGGCCGTCTCTCCGTTCGCGGGGGCCGCGACCGGCAGCGGCGGGGAGATCCGCGACGAGGGCGCGACGGGGCGCGGCTCGAAGCCGAAGGCCGGCCTGGTGGGCTTCTCGGTGTCGAACCTGCGGCTCCCCGGGGCGGAGCGGCCGTGGGAGGTCGACTCGGGCAAGCCGGCGCGCATCGCCTCGGCGCTCGACATCATGATCGACGGCCCCCTCGGCGGCGCGGCGTTCAACAACGAGTTCGGCCGCCCGGCGCTCACCGGCTACTTCCGCACCTGGGAGCAGGAGGTCGGCGGATCGATCCGCGGGTACCACAAGCCGATCATGATCGCCGGCGGCCTCGGGAACATCCGCCCCGGGCACGTGCAGAAGGGCGAGATCCCACCCGGCGCGGCGCTGGTGGTGCTCGGCGGTCCGTCGATGCTCATCGGGCTTGGTGGAGGCGCGGCGTCGTCGGTGGCGTCGGGCGCTTCGCAGGAGGACCTCGATTTCGCCTCGGTGCAACGCGACAACGCCGAGATGGAGCGGCGCTGCCAGGAGGTCATCGACCGCTGCTGCGCGCTGGGCGATCGCAACCCCATCGTGTCGATCCACGACGTGGGCGCGGGTGGCTTGTCGAACGCGTTGCCGGAGCTGGTGCACGAGAGCCGCCGCGGCGCGCGCTTCGAGCTGCGCAAGGTGCCCAGCGACGAGCCGGGCATGACGCCGCTCGAGCTGTGGTGCAACGAGAGCCAGGAGCGCTACGTGCTGGCGATCGACGTGGCGTCGCTCCCGCGCTTCGAGGCGTTCTGCCGGCGCGAGCGCTGTCCCTTCGCGGTGCTCGGCCACGCGACGGACGACGGGCGGCTGCAGGTGTCCGACGCGCACTTCGCGAACACGCCGATCGACATGCCCCTCGAGGTGCTGCTGGGCAAGCCGCCGCGCATGCGCCGCGACGTGAAGCGCGTGCCGTCTCCGGGCCGGGTGCTGCCGGAGTTCCCGTTGGCGGAGGCGATCCGCCGGGTGCTGTTGTTGCCGACGGTCGGCGACAAGAGCTTCCTGGTGACCATCGGCGATCGCTCGGTGACCGGCCTGGTGGCGCGCGACCAGATGGTGGGGCCGCTGCAGGTGCCGGTGGCCGACGTCGCGGTGACGATGACCAGCTACGACGTGCACACCGGCGAGGCGATGGCGATGGGCGAGCGCACCCCGCTGGCGGTGCTCAACGCCGCGGCCTCGGCGCGCATGGCGGTGGGCGAGGCGCTGACCAACCTCGCGGCCTCGACGGTGGAGCGCCTGTCCGACGTAAAGCTCTCGGCGAACTGGATGGCGGCGGCCGGCTCGCCCGGTGAAGACGCGCGGCTCTACGACGCGGTGCAGGCGGTGGGCGCGCAGCTGTGCCCGGCGCTCGGCATCGCGATCCCCGTGGGCAAGGACTCGATGTCGATGCGCACCGTGTGGGACGGGAAGACCGTCACCGCGCCGCTCTCGCTCATCGTCAGCGCGTTCGCCCCGGTGAAGGACGTGCGCCAGACGCTCACGCCCGAGCTCCAGCTCGACGTCGGGCCGACGTCACTGGTGTTGATCGATCTGGGCCGCGGGAAGAACCGGCTCGGCGCGAGCGCAGTGGCGCAGGTGTTCAACGAGGTGGGCGAAGAGACGCCCGACGTCGATGCCCCGAAGGCGCTGGCCGACTTCTTCGCGTTGATCCAGGCGCTCAACGGCGAACGAAAGCTGCTCGCGTACCACGACCGTTCCGACGGCGGCCTGTTCGTGACCCTGGTGGAAATGGCGTTCGCGAGCCGTTGCGGACTCGCCCTCGCTCCGCGCCAGCAGGGGGAGGGGCCGAACGAACTCCTCGCGGCCCTGTTCTCAGAAGAGCTGGGCGCGGTCGTCCAACTGCGCACCACCGACGTCGACGAAGTCCTCGCGCGTTGCCGCACCCTGGACCTCACCGCCCACGTCGTCGCGACGCCGAGCGAAGACGATCGCATCACCCTCTCGACCCACTTCACCGCGACCCGCACCGAACTGCGCGCGCTCTGGTCGGACACCACCTGGCGCATCCACCGCCAGCGCGACGACGCGAGCTGCGCCGACGAAGAGCACGCCCTTCGCACCGACGCCTCCTTCACCGGGCTCACGGCGAAGCTCACCTTCGACGCTACCGTGCGCGCGAAGGTCAACCCGAAACGGCCTCGCGTGGCGATCCTCCGCGAGCAGGGCGTCAACGGCCACGTCGAGATGGGCCAGGCCTTCACCCGCGCCGGCTTCGAGGCGGTCGACGTGCACATGAGCGACCTGCTCGAGGGGCGCGTCGAGCTCAGCTCCTTCCGTGGGCTCGCGGCGTGCGGCGGCTTCTCGTACGGCGACGTGCTGGGCGCCGGTGGAGGCTGGGCGAAGTCGGTGCTCTTCCACCCGCGCACCCGCGAAGCGTTCCGTGCGTTCTTCCACCGCCCCGACACCTTCACCCTGGGCGTGTGCAACGGCTGCCAGATGATGGCGCAGCTCAAGGACCTCGTGCCGGGCGCCGAAGCCTGGCCGCGCTTCGTGCGCAACCGCTCGGAGCAATTCGAAGCGCGCCTCGCGATGGTGAAGATCGAGAAGTCTCCCTCGCTCTTCTTCGCGGGCATGGAGGGCAGCGTGTTGCCAGTGGCGGTCTCGCACGGCGAAGGCCGGGTCGAGCTCGCCGGCTCCGACGCGTTCACCGTCTCGGCGCGCTTCGTCGACGGCAGCGGCGCTCCGACCGAGCGCTACCCGCTCAACCCCAACGGCTCGAAGGCCGGGGTCACCGCGCTCACCACGCCCGACGGGCGGGCGACGATCCTCATGCCGCACCCCGAGCGCGTCATCCGCAGCGCGCAGCTCTCGTGGCACCCGAAGGCGTGGGGTGACGACAGCCCGTGGCTGCGCTTCTTCGAGAACGCCCGGAGTTGGTGCCGATGAGCACCTCGAAGCCAACGCTCTCCACCTGACGATGGGGGTGATGCTGGCCATCGGGCCGTCAGCAAGCCTCGTCGCGCTCCGCCGAGGTCTTCACGAGCGGGGCCCTGCTGAAGTGGTGCAGCGAGCCTTTCGCGCGCCGTCGGGCTTGCCCCCTTGCCACCCTCGAAGGGAGACGCTCGACGCGGTGTGAGCCGGCCGCGTATTCCTCGCGCAGGCGCTGTCGGACCGGCGCTTCGGTGCGCGCCTGGTGGTGCGCTTCAACGGCGGCGCGCAGGCCGGTCACAACGTGGTGCTCCCTGATGGGCGTCACCACACCTTCGCGCAGCTCGGCGCGGGGTCGTTCGTGGAAGGCGTGCGCACCCATCTCGCGGCCCAGGTCGTGGTGCACCCCACCGCGCTCGCGGTCGAGGCGGACTACCTCTCGCGCGCCGGGGTCGCCGATGGGCTCGCTCGGTTGACGGTGGACCCGCGGTGCCTGGTAACGACTCCGTTTCACCAGGCCGCTGGGCGGTTGCGGGAGCGCGTGTCGGGGCACGGCAGCTGCGGCGTGGGCGTGGGCGAGACGGTGCGCGATGCGTTGGCCCACGCGGACGACGCGCTGCGCATGGGTGCGCTCCACAGCCCGGCGGCGGGCGAGCTGCTCGAGCGCATTCGGGCGCGGCTGCTGCGATCGCTTCCGCTCGACGCGGCGAGGGACACCGACTGGTCCCTGCTGCAGGAGCCAGGGCTGGCCCAGCGCTGGTTGGACGTGGTGCGCGCGCTGCCGTTGCGCCTGGTGACCGATGACGAGGTGGCGCACGCGCATCGCGACGACGACCTCGTGTTCGAGGGGGCGCAGGGCATCCTGCTCGACGAGCATCACGGCTTTCACCCCCACACCACGTGGAGCACCTGCACCGCGCGTCACGCCCTGCACTGGTTGCGTGACTCGCCGCATCGGGTGGAGCGGGTGGGCGTGTTGCGCAGCACGTTGACCCGGCACGGTGCGGGGCCGCTCCCGTCCGAGTCGCAGGAGCTGTCGGCGCGCTTGCCGGAGCCTCACAACCTGGGCGCCGGTTGGCAGGGCGCGTTTCGCGTGGGCTGGTTCGACCCGAGCCTCCTGCGCTACGCGATGGCGGCGAACGGCGGGGTCGATTGGCTCGCGCTCACCCACGTCGATCGACGGCAGGGGCGCTTCGTCGAGGGGTACGACTTCGAGCTGAAGACGCTGTCCGCGCCTGAAGGCTCGCCCGAGCGGCTGGCCCAGCAGGCTTCGCTGACTCGAAGGCTCGCGCGCGCGGCGCCCCCGCTGGCGCCGATTCCCGACGGCGATTTCGCGGACTGGGTCGAGCGCACGCTCGGCGCGCCGGTCGGCGTGACGTCGCACGGCCCCACGCACGCCGACAAACGCTGGCGGTGACACATGGGTGTGGCCGGTGCGCTCAGGCCAGCTGCTGCAGCAGCAGGTCTCGGGGCGCCTCGAGCTTCGGCGACTTGATGCTGCGCTTGATGAGACCGGCGGCGCCGCTGCGAGCGTGCGGTGTGAGGCCGCGCAGTCGCGAGAGCCAGGTGGTCTCGATGGCCGTCAAGAGTTCGCGCTGCGGCCCCGTGTGGCCCGTCAGCCAGCGCTCGAACTCAGTCACTTCTGCGGGGACTTCGAGCCCGGGGCGGAGCGCCTGGACCAGTGGCACCAACGGGTTGGAGAAGACGGGTTGCCCGGCGCGCATCGCCTTGCGAATCGCGGCGAAGTCGGGGACCTCGGTCATGCTCTCGAATTCCTCGTCGCCTTCGTTGTCGACGTCCGCCTCGAGGAAGGTGGCTTCGATGGGCGGCGTCCCGACGACGCGGGTCTCCCACGGGCGATCGAAGCGTGAGTCGACATACCAGGCGACCGACTGCAGCCCCTTCGTTCCCTGGAGTTTTCCGTCGACCGTGCGCACCACGATGGCCGACACCGCAGGGGCGGCGAAGTCAGCCCCTTCACGCGCACTGAGGGCATTGGTGACCAGCGCGCCGGCGCACCGAAAGATGCTCAGCGGCCGTTCGAGCCGGGTTCCGGTGTCGACCTGCAGACCGACGCACTTCACGTCGAGTCCTCAGTGCCAGGCGAACATGGGGAGGAGCAGCAGCAGCGCCAGGCCGCCCAGCACGAGGGCCGCGAGGCAGCCCGCGGCCATACCGCCCGCGCTGGCCTTCCACCGCACCTTGCCGACGATGGCGAGGGCGATGAGGCCGGCCAGCGCGACGAACGGCAGCAGCGCGAAGCCCGTAGATTTTCCGCCCGCCTCATTCTGCTGGCCACCGACGACGAGCACCGCGCCGTCGTCTGCCAACGCGAACAGGGAGGCGTACCGCGGCTCGACGTTGCCGGGCAGGCGCTTCCAGGCGCCGTCCGCGTAGAGCGCCAGGCGCTCGCCAGTGCCCCCGAACACGGCCCGCTCGCCGGCCCCGGCCAGCAGCTGGCCGTTGCCCACGTCGGGCATCGGGCCCAGGTTCGTCCACGTCGTGGCGCCTGGCCCGAGCAGGAAGCTGCGGGTCACCTTCGCGGCGCCGTCCCACCCCACAACCAGTGCCGCACCGCTCGACAACCGGGTGCCGGCGCTGGCGCTGTCACAGGCCTGCAGCGGTGGCAGCGGCGCGTGCGCCGGCTCGAGGAAGACCTGGCAGGGGCGCGTGGCAGTACCGGTGAGGGGATCGAAGTAGGCGGCCAGCGCTTCGGTCGCGGAGACCGGCGCCCAGAAGGTCGGCGCGGGCCCGCCGCGAGCGGCCTGCCCGAGCCATGGCTCGATCGCGATCGGCTGCAGAGTCCAGGTGGCGGTGGCCGGGTCGAACACCAGCGCCTGCTTCGCGTCGAGGGTCGCGGCAAAGCGGCCCCCCGGGAGCGCGATGAGGCGCTGGGGCTTCGTCGGCGGGTTGGGCACGGGGCGCCACTTCGGGGCGTCGGGGGCGAGGTATTCCGCCGGGAGGCCGCTCTGGTACCCGGGCCAGATCACCGGTCGCAGCAGCGTGAAGACGGTGAGCAGCAGCAGCGCCACTCCGCCCAGCAGTCCTGCCACCGCGCTGCCGAGAAACTTCATCGCTCGCCCCCTTTGAAGAGTCGCCGCGTCCGAGCGTGGCAGGGTTTTGCCGACTCCACACGACTGGCTGAGCCACGGCGCGAGCGACGCAGGACGGGCTCACTCCACCAGGTGGTTCTTCCTTCCTCTGCAGCACGCGGGAGGGCCACGATGGCCCTGCCATGACGGAGCCCCGGAGCAGCGCCGATCGATTGGAAGACGCGACGACGCTGACCTCGGGCCCTCACGCCCTGCCGGGCTTCCCTGAAGGGCTCAGTGCGCTCCCCGTCGCGACGGTCGCCGTGGCGCCGGCGCCCCACGCCGACTTCGAACTGGGCGACGTCATCGGCGCCGGAGGCATGGGGCAGGTCATCAGCGCGCGGCAGACGGCCCTCGACCGCACCGTCGCGGCCAAGTTCCTCCGCGGGAAGGCGGGCGATGCGGGGGCGCTCGTTCGCGAGGCGATCATCACCGGCCGACTGGAGCACCCGAACATCGTGCCGGTGCACGTGCTCGCGGTGACCTCTGCGGGCGCCCCCTTCTTCACCATGAAGCGCATCGAGGGCACGCCCTGGAGCACGGCCCTCGCGGCCGGTCAGCCCTTGCTCGAGGCGCTCGAGGTGCTGGGGCGGGTCTGCGACGCCGTCGCGTTTGCCCACGCGCGCGACGTGCTCCACCGCGACGTCAAGCCCTCCAACGTGATGGTGGGCAACTTCGGCGAGGTCTACCTGGTCGACTGGGGGCTCGCCGTCTCCCTCACGCCCGACACGGTCCTTCCCCTGGCTTCCACCTCGAGCTTCGCCGGCACCCCGGCGTACCTGGCCCCCGAGATGGCCGCAGGGGACGGCCCTGCGCTCTGCCCCCAGACTGACGTCTACCTGCTCGGCGCGACGCTCTACGAAGTGCTGACGGGCCGCCCGCCACACCAGGGGGCAGGCCCCGGCGACGCCGTCTCCGTCGCCCTCGAAGGGAAGGTCCCGGTGTTCGAGGCCTCGGTGCCTCCCCGTCTGGCGGCGATCTGCCGCAAGGCGATGGCGAAGCTGCCGGCCGAGCGGCACGCCAGCGCGCAGGCCTTCAAAGAAGCCATCACCGGGTACCTGCGCCACCGCGAGGCGCCGCGCGCCACGGCCTCGCCCGCCTCGTCCGGCATCGCGCCCGAGTGCAGCACGCGCTTGGTGGTGGGCCAGCGCCGCGCGACCTCCTCGAGCAGCGAGAGTCCATTGCGCTCGGGCATGTGGAAGTCGCTCACCACGGTGTCGAACGCCTGGTGCTCGAGGAACCCGAGCGCCGCGGCCGCCGACGACGCGAGGGTGAGATCGGCCACGTTCGCCAGGGCGCGCGCGATGCTCTTGCCCACCAGCACTTCGTCGTCCACCAGCAGCACGCGCGGGCGCGCCAGGAAGGGCCGCGGGCTCGCGCGCGACGAGACCCAACTCAGCGTCACCAGCGTCTGCGCGTCACCCGCCCATTGGCGCTGTTTCACCGCGCTGACCACCTGGCGGCCACCGCTCGCGGTCAGCAGCTCCTCGAAGAAGCCGATGGTCTGCCACGTCGCGCACTCGGCCGCGGTGGGCTGCATGCCGTAGTCGATGTGGAGCAGCGCCTCTTCGTCATCGACGCTGACCACCGACACCACCGGGAAGTCGAAGAGGCTGGCGAGGTAGTTCTGAAAGCGCATCACCGAGTCGCGCGGGTCGTCGGGGCTCGCGAGCTCGGGGAGCGCCTGCAGCGCAGTGTTCACCTGGCTGCGACCCCACAGCCGGATCGCGTCGGTCTCGTGGCCCACCACGTGCGCGAGGACGACGAGGCCGAGCCGCTCGAAGGCGTCCATCGGGTACCAGCCGTCGAGTTCGACGTGCGTCTCGAGCAGCGCGCGATCTTTCGCGTCGACGACGTCACGCCACGCCGGCACCTGCCGGCGGATGATCCGGACGTAGTCAGCGAAGAGGACTCCTCGAACACAACGCACTGGAGCGTCAGTTCATCAGACGGCCGCGTCAGAGGAAAGCGGGTTTCAGTCGAGCGGCGCTCCCTGGTCGACCCAGCGACCGAGCAGCTCGCGCTCATCGTCGGCGATACCGGTCTTGTTGATGAAGGGCATGGTGCGCGTGACCACTGCCCGCTCCTTGATCCGCGGCGCGAGGCGTTGAATCTGCGCGGCGGTGTCGAACATCACCCCGGCCGGCGCGACGGGGAACATCGGCTCGGTGGGCTGCGCGGAATGGCAGACGACGCAGCGGCGCTGAATGACGGCGTGCGCCTGGGCGAAGGTGACCGGCGTCGCCTCGGACGGGGTGAGCCCGGAGCTCGGGCCGGGCGGACCCTGCGGGGCGGACGCGGCGGGCCGGGCCGAGAGCACGAAGAGCAGCACCGTCGCCACCGCTGCGATGCCCACGATCGGACCCAGCCACGGGAGCACCGTCTTCATGCCGAAGCGGATGTTCATGAAGTGGCGGATGCCGGCCCCGGCGAACATCAGCACGAAGAGGATGAGCCAGTTCAGCGGGTGGGTGTACGTGCCGGGGAAGTGGTTGCTCAACATGATGAAGAGCAACGGGAAGGTCATGTAGTTGTTGTGAATGCTGCGCTGCTTGGCCTTCTGGTTGAGCGCGGAGTCCTGCGCCTGGCCCGACTCGGTGGCGGCCACCAGCTTCCGCTGCGAGGGCACGATGACCGTCCACACGTTGCCGGTCATCACCGTGCCCAGCAGCACGCCGACGTGGAGGTAGGCCGCGCGCCCCGAGAAGGTCTGGGTCAGCGCCCAGGCCACGCCGAGGAGCGCGGCGAGCGAGAGCAGCCCCGCCACCTGCGGTGAGCGCTTGCCCAGGGTGCGCCACAACACGTCGTAGATCGCCCACGTTCCGACGACCGAGCCGATGGAGAACGCGAGCGCCTGCGGGTAGCCGAGCTCACGCACCGAGGGGTCGATGAGGTACGCGCCGCCGTTCAGGTAATAGACGACGATCAGCAGGCCGATGCCCGAGGCCCAGGTGGTGAAGTTCTGCCACTTGAACCAGTGCAGCCGCGCGGGCATCTGGCCGGGCGTCAGCGCGCGCTTCTCCACTTCGTAGAAGCCGCCGGAGTGGACCATCCACATCTTGCCCTCGTACCCGGGCTCGTTCGCGCGCTCGGGCGCCTTCTCGAGGTTCCGGTCGAGCCAGTTGAAGAGCATCGAGTTGCCGATCCACATGATCCCGGCGATCAAGTGGACCCAGCGAACGAGCAGATCGAGAAACTCATGGGACGTCACAGTTGGGCGAATGTACCCGGCCCCGGTGCGAAGGCGATCCCCGACTACGCGGCGGCGCGCACCGTTCCCGCGACCAGCCCCTCGGCGCACAGGTGCGCGAGCGCCATGATCGACACCTGCGGGTTGACCCCGGTGTTCGAGGGAAACACGCTCGAGTCGGCGACGTACAGCCCGGCGGCGTCGTGGTGCTGGAAGTCGAGGCCCACCACGCTGCTCGAAGGATCGCTCCCCATGCGCGCCGTACCGAAGAGGTGCGTCATCGACATCGCGTAGGCGCGCACGTCGAGGGGCCCGCTCGTCTCGATGGCCGCCGCTCCGGCCGCGTCCCGTACGACCGCGGGGAGCCCGGGCAGCTCGAGAATCACTTCGCGCGCCCCGGCGGCGAGGAAGAGCTCGGCCAGCACCCGCGTCGCCCGGCGCGCCTTCGCCACGTCGGCGTCGGTCAACGCGTAGCGCACCAGCGCGCGGCCGCCGACGCTGCGCACCGTGCCCCTCGCCTGCGCGCGCAGCGCCGCGCCCCACACGCCGTAGTGTGAGAGCTCCGCGAGGCGCTCGGCGAAAGGTGCCCCCAGGCCCGGCACCCGGCTGGCGAGGATCGAGAGATCGAAGCCGAGCGCCTCCACCTTGATGCCCTCGTGGCGCAGGCCGATCACCTCGTGGCCCTGGGTCGCCCCGAGGTGGTTGTTCACCGGCGTGTCGAAGCGCCCGGTCACCGAGACGCCGGGGTGTGCCATGAGGCCGTCGCCCACGGGGCCGCGCGTGAGCCCGCTCGCCCGCAGCAGCGCCGGAGTCTGGATCGCGCTCGCCGCCATCACCACCGCCCGCCGCGCGCGCACCTCGACCTCGCCACCCCCCACGGCACGTCCCACCACGCCGACGGCGCGGCCCTTCTCGACGCGCACCCGGCGCACCGTCACGCCCGAGAAGATGCGCGCGCCCCGTGCCACCGCATCGGGGAGGAAGGTGCGATCGACGCTCAGCTTCGCGCCGTTGGGGCAGCCCTGCAGGCAGCGACCCGAGCCCACGCAGCCCGCGACGTTCCGCCGAATCGGCCGGTGCTCGAGGCCCAGCGCCTCGGCGCCCTTCGCCAGCAGCAGGTTCTTCGTGCCCGCGACCGCCGGGTCCGTAGGCTTGATGTTCAGCCGCGCTTCGATGTGCTGCTCCGCGCGGGCGATGGCTTCGAAGGGCAGCACCTCGCCGAAGCGCGCGTCGTCCTTCACCCAGCCCGCGTGCACGTCGCGCGGCAGCTTCCAGCTGATGGCGCCGTTGACCACCGAGGTGCCCCCGACCGCGCGCCCCTGGAGGTACGGAATCACGAGGGGCCCGAACGCGACGGACGTGCCGAGGTCCCGGTAGAGCGTGGCCATGGCCTGCAGGCCGCTCGCGCGGAAGTCCTGGGGTCGCGCCTCGTGGCCTTCCTCGAGCACCACCACGTCCATTCCGGCGAGCGCACATTCACGTGCGACGGCCGCACCTGCGGGGCCGCTGCCGACGATCACCACGTCGGCCTCTGCGGTGAGGCGCGAGGTCACCTCGCGACCGTCGGTGTGCACCAGCGCGCTCATGACGCACCTCGCCGCCGCGTAGACGGGTCCGCCGCGCGGTTCGTCGCCCACGGGAACGCCAGGGTGCGGCCGGCGTGCATGTTCCTCACGCGGGCCGCGCATGTGTTGTGGCCCGAGCGAGCCGCGTGGCCGCGGTCGTGCTCGCGCCTCGATGAGTCTCCGGCCGCGGCGTTCACGGCGCCACCGCAGGTCCGCCGCCGATGCGCGCGCGGACGGCCGGGTCTTCGAAGTAGGCAAAGCACGCGAGGATCTTCAGCGTCGCCAGCATCTGGCGCACGAGGAAGCGCTCGTCGTGGGCGAGGTGCTCGAGGCAGGCGAGGCGCGCCTCGCGAGACAGCGCAAACAACGGACGCCGGAACCCCGCCAGCGTCATCGGGAGAAACGTGAGCGCGTGCACCGTCGCGCGCAGGCCCGGGCCGAAGTACGGCGGGGTCGCCTCGCCCAGGCAGCGCCAGAAACCGGTGCGGTCGATCGCCTCCAGCGGAGGCAGGCCGTTCTTTCCCCCGGTGCCCAGCACCGCATCGAAGAGCAGTTCGGCCCAGCGGCGTTCGAAGTCGAACAACAGTCCCCGGGCCGCCGACGTGGGCAGCGCGGCCTGCTTCTTCCCGGGCGCGAGCACGGCGGCAGGCACGTGGTCGATGCGCCGCTCCCGCTCGAGGAGGAAGTACGTCGGGGTCTCCACGCACCACGGGCCCAGCGCGACGTAGCTCACGCCGAGCAGCAGGTCGGGGTTGCCCTGCTCCACGGCCACCAGCGGGTCCTTCGCGAAGCGGATGGTCTCGTAGAACGGGTTGTGGCCCCGCGCGTAGTCGATGATCAAGCCGCGATCGAAGCCGCGGGGCATCGGCACCCCGGAAGGGGCCACCACCTCGTAGTGCCACGCGGTGTGCGGCTCGCCCCGCTTGAGGATCGGCCGGCTCGGCGCGTCGATCCCGTGCTGGTGGAGCCGCACGTTCCACCCCAACAACCGCCCGCTCGCCGGGTCCCGGTAGAAGGTCTTCTGGAAGGTCTTCCACGTCAGCTTCTCGACGAAGCGCGGCAGGCCCAGCGCCGTGCCGCGGAACACCCAGCCCTCGAGGCTCGCGGGGTCGACGGGGTGCCCTTCGACGATGCGGGTGCGCAGCTCGGCGGTCGAGGCCTTCCTCAGCGTCTCGACGAGGCTCATGACGGCCTTCCTTTCGGTCTCGACTTCGGTTTCCGCTTCGCCGCGGGGGCGAGCGAGGCCAGCGCGGCCGCGTCGACGTGCTCCAGCGCTTCGCGCACCACGGTCCGGGCGGCCGCGCCGTCGCGCGCGCGGAGCAGGGCCACGGTGACCTGGTAGCCCATCAGCGAGCGCTCCTTGTCGGAGACCAGCGCCTGCGCGAGCCGGGGTTGCGCCGCGTAGACCGGGATGAGCGCGTTGAAGACGAGCAGGGCGGCGAACGACTCCGAGGCCACCAGCACCGCCCGGGCGAAGGCCAGGTCCCGCTCTCCGTAGCGGAGCGGATCGGTCTCGCTCGCCTGCGCCGCGGCCATCTCCTCCAGCGCGTCGATGCGCTCGTCACTCGCGCGCTCGCACGCCAGCGCCACCGCGTCGGCTGCCACCGCCCGGCGCAGCTCGAGAAACGAACGCACCACCTCCGGGCGCCGCGAGAGGTTCATGTGGGCCAGCACGCCGAGGGTCGCGTGCTCGCTGAGCTCCAGCACGCGCACCCCGTCTCCCTGGCGCGCCCGCACCAGGCCCTCCGCCTCGAGCCGCGCGAGCCCGGCGCGCAAGGTGAGGCGGCTGACCCCCAGCTCCGCCGCCAGCGTGCGCTCCGGAGGCAGGTGCTGCCCAGCGGGGAAGCCCCCATCGAGGATCTCCCGGCGCAGGCGTTCGACCACCGCATCGACGGGACGGACGGCGCGGGGCAGGGCGGTGAGGGTCATTGGTTTAGTGGTTAAACCAATTCGTCCACTCCGCGCAAGGGCCCTCCTGCGTCTCCCGACGCCCTATTTCTGGGACTGCCGGGCCATCTGGTCGCGCTGCCAGTACGCGCCGAACGCCTGCTTGAAGGGCTCGACCTGTTTCTGGAGGTGGCGGAGGTTCACCTTCGCCGTCCCGCCCCGGTGGGTGATCACCAGCTGGGTCGAGAAGTTCCCGTCGTCGACCTTCGCGCCCTGCACGTCGCGAAACGCGAGCTGCTGGCCGTCGGGCAGGGTGAGGCCCACGTGGGTCACGCGCACGCTGGTGCCGTCCTTCAACCCGAAGCTCACGTCGGGGAAGAAGCGGAGCACCAGCCGGCGCTCCTCGTCGGTCGCCGGGAGGTAGCGGTACGCGAGGCTCTGCTCGTGGTTCTTGATGAAGCGCGCCTCGTAGGCCGCCCACAGCCGCTGCTCGATGGCAGGCCCGGTGAGCACCTCGTCGGCCCAGGTCTTCGCCGGGCGCGCCTCGAAGATGCGGGGGGCATCGTCGACCCGCACCGTCGCCTTCACGTTCTCGAAGCGCTCGGCCAACGGCGGGTGCGAGTCGAAGGGGTGGGGAATGCGCATCGTCTTGACCGACTCGAGGAAGCCCTGTGACGCGACGTGCCCCGGGAGCCCTGCGTCGATGCGGCCCTGCAGCCCGAGCTCGCCGGTGTGCTCGTCGCGCTGCGCGAAGAGCGCCTGCTCGGTGTGGTTGCGGAAGCTCGAGTAGCCCGCGACCTTGAGCAGCGAGCGGCCGAGATCGTCGGGCGAGGTGAGCTTCACCGCCTCCGCGTCGGCGACCAGCTCGCGGCGCCGCTGCTCCTTCTTCAAGGCGAGCTCGAAGATCGCCCGGTACAGCCGCATCACGTACGAGGCGGGCAGGGTGACGCCGCCGTTGACCAGCGAGACCCAGTACTGCTCGTAGCGCACCAGCATCGGGGCGAGCTTCGCCGACGCCTCGGTGTCGCCTCCGCGGAAGTGCGCCAGTTCGTGGCCGAAGACGGCGTCCGCCTCCGAGGGAGCGAGCACGCGCAGCAGCGGCAGGCTCAGGTACAGCACGCGCCCCTCGAGCGACTTGCCGTCGACCAGACAGAGCCCGCGCTCGGTGACGAAGAAGTTGTCGTCGATGCCCGCGACGATCGCGCGCGGCGGGGCGGTGCCGAGGCGGGCGGCGAGCTCCTTCACGCGCTGCCACAGCGCTGGCGCGTCGCCCTCGGAGACCAGCTCGGCCTCGATCGGCTGCGGGGCGGGCACGCCCTTGAACAGCGCGCGCACCACGGTGAACACCGCCACGCCCGCCACCACCGCGACGATGAGGATCAGCTTGGGGACGTAGATCTGAAACAACAGCGCGGTCACCCAATACGAGAGCCACACCAGCAGCACGCCGTGCACCACGGTCGCCACCGCGGTGATCAGCACCAGGCCGCGCCAGCCGAGCATGAAGCTCCAGTACTGCGCGCGCCGGTCACGAAACGCGATGAGCCCCAGCACCCCGATGAACAGCAGCGCCGCGAGCCCGAGCACCGTGGAGAACACGCCGAGCCGCTCGGCCCACTTGAACTGCCACGTCTCGCTGCCGGGGCTGCACACCGCCTCGCGGTATTTCTGCAGTTGCGGGTCGTCGTCGGCGCAGGCGGCCGACGGAGGGTGGGACCGATAGAAGGCCCCCGCGGCCTGCTGCTGCTCGGGCGACATCGTGGTGTCGGCGGCGATCGAGGTGTCGATCGAGTCGAGGATGAGGTCGTCGATCTTCGACTCGCCGTAGCGCGCGAAGCCGAGCGCGCCGAGCGGCACGAGGAAGAAGGTGAGCGCTGGCACCAGCAACACCTTCACGAAGTCACGCTTGAGTTCAGTCCCGGACATGGGCCGGGACTCTAGCGGTCCCGGCCACCACTTCGCCCCGGCTCTCGCCCTTCCTACGTCGGCTGCAACGGTACGCTCAGCTCGAAGGTCGCGCCGCCACCGGGCGTGCCGAGCAGCCGGACCGTGCCGTGGTGGGCGAGGGCGACGCGCTTGACCACCGCGAGCCCCAGCCCGGTGCCCGACGCCCGGGTGGTGAAGAAGGGCTCGAAGATGCGCTGCTCGAGCTCGGGCGCGACGCCTGCCCCGTCGTCGATTACGGCGACGACCAGGCGCTCGTTCGCGCCGCTCGCCGCGTGCACCTTCACCGGTCCTCGGCGCCCCGGGGTGTGGAGCGCGTTGGTGACGAGGTTGATCACCGCGAGTCGAACGAGGTCGGGGTCGACGATCACGCTCGTCAGTCCCGGGGCGACCACCAGCTTCACTTCGGCCGGGGCGTCGTGGATCCCCACGGCCGCTTCGATCGCGCCCGAGAGGAGCGGCTCGAGCGCGGTGGGCAGGGGCTTCGCCAGGATCGGGCGCACCAGCTCCAGCAGCGCCCCGACCATGCGGTTGAGCCGGGCCGACTCCTCGCCGATGATGCCCATCAACTCGTCGGTGTCGCCGCCTGCGTGGGGGAGCCGTCGCAGCGTCGCCAGCGCATTGAAGATGACGCCCAGCGGGTTGCGCACCTCGTGGGCGATGACCGCCGAGAGCTCCCCGAGGGCCGCGAGGCGTTCGCGCGACACGAGCTCGGCCTGCGCCTGCTCGAGCTGGCTCCGGGCGGCTTCCAGCGCGGTCACTTCGGTGCAGACGCCCGCCACACCGAGCGCGCCGCCGGGGCCCATGAGCACCGGGAACTTCGAGGTGATGAAGGTGTGCACGCCGTCGGCGAGGGGGATGGTCTCCTTGAACTCCACCGGCTTCCCGACGCGCGTGACCTCTTCGTCCTGCGAGCGGAAGAGCGCGGCCACCGGCTCGGGGAAGATCGCGAAGTCGTCGCGGCCGAGGATCGCCGCGCGCGGCTGCGCCGAGAGGCGCTCGTACTGGCAGTTCACCAGGGCGTACTGGTGGGCCGCGTCCTTCAGGTAGATGGCCAGCGGCGCGTGGTCGAGGATCGACTCGAGCTGCGCGAAGGAAAGCCGCGTCCGCGCGTGGGCCGCTTCCTCCGCCGCCAACGAGGCCTCGAGGCGCCGGACCTGCTCTCTCAATGACTCCCGCTCGAGCCCCCCAGGCAGCGGCCCATCGACGAGCTCGTGCATCTTGCCTCCGTCCACCGAGAGGACCACGCGCAGCGAGCGCTAACGTAGCCGAACGCTGGCCGAGCGGCGTGGCCCCCGTGCGCGGGGCATCACGACCCCACGTACGTGGTGATGTCGCTTTCTGGATCGCGAGAGTAAACGCGTGGAGACCCATGCAACTGAGCGTCTCCGACGTCGCACTGCAGCTCGACGTCTCGGAAGACACGGTGTGGGGTTGGATTCGCGGAGGCGTGATTCCCTTCTTCCGGGTCAACGAGCAGTACCGGCTCTCGAGCACCGACGTCCTCGAGTGGGCCATCGCGCACGGCCACAAGCTGTCGGGCGGTGGCCTGCCCCACGCGCAGGGCAGCGCCGCGACGCTCGCCCAGGCGCTCCAGGCCGGGGAGGTGCATCGGCTGGCGGGCTCGCATTCGCGCCCCGCGCTCCTCGCCGCGTTGGTCGACGGCTGCCGGGGCCTGACCGCGGGGGAGAAGACCACCGTGCTCGAGCTGTTGAACGCCAGCGAGGCGCTCGGCCCGACCGGGTTGGGTGAAGGGCTCGCCATTCCCCATGTGCGTACGCCCATCGTGACGCGCGGCGCACCGGCGGCGGTGGCCACCTGGTACCTCGAGCAGCCGGTCGACTTCTTCCGCGCCCCCGATGGCAAGCCGGTGCACACGGTCTTCTTCCTCGCCACGCCCACGCCGCG
>JBBRUE010000014.1:0-21854 GCA_038248085.1 Myxococcales bacterium
AAGAGCGGCTGCTCGAGCACCACGCTGGACGCGAACTGGTTCTCGATCGCTTCGCCGAGGCGGATGGGCTCCGGCGCCGGCTGGCCCGGGATGCTGAAGGGGAGCGTGATCTCCCCGGGCGCCACGTAGCTCAGGCGGGAGTAACGAACGTTGAGCGAGAGTCGTGGCAGCAGCCGCGCGGTGCTGGCGCTGACCCGATGCTCCGCGGCCTCGACGCCGGCCCGACGGGACAACAGGGACGGGCTGTGCGCCGCGGACAGCGCGAGCGCCTGCGGCACATCGAGTCGAACGACTTCCGCCGCCAGCGCCGCGCTGGAGACCGTCATCACCAACGACACCACTCCTCGCAGGCGCATGACTCAGGGCCCGTGGTGAGCGGTGGGAGCGGCACCTCGCTTGAGCGCCAGCACCGCGATGTGCAGCACTTCGCCGTCCTGGGCCGTCACCGAGTGCTTTTCGCCGCCAGGCAGGAACACCGCGTGGGCCGCGTCGAGCGCGTAGGAACCGGTCGCCGTCACGACCGTGCCCCGACCCGACGACGCCGTGAGCAACACCGCCAGCGGGGAGGCGTGCTCGGGCATGGTGGCCCCGCCCCGCAGCGAAATGAGCCCCACCTTCAGGGCCGGGTTCTCGAACGCGTCGAGATGCGCGAGCGCCTTGTCCCCTTGCGGCCAGACGAGATCCAGCGCCGACACGGGCAGGGCCGGCCCGCCCGAGGGGGCCACGGTGGCGCAGGCAGAAAGCAGACCTGCGAGGGAGAGCAACAGCAGTGCGGCGGGGAGGCGAAGCGTCATGGGGAGTTCCTTTGAGGAGACCCCACAACATTAAGCTTGCAAGTGCTTACTTGCAAGCAGTGCTAGAAAACTACTTTCTGCCCTTGCTCGTCAACATGGTTTCAATGACTTGCCATGTCGCTACGGGGTCTATATGACTCTTATCTCCCGATCTTCGGTGCGAGAACGCGGCGGCCTGGAGGGTCCCGACGACGACGAGGGTGAGGATATCGACCGCCAGGGACGGGTCGACCTGCCCGCGCTCCTGGGCCTCGACGAGACACTGGCGGACGAAGAGCTGAGAGCGCTCGATGATCGATCGCACCACCCCGGCCTCCTCACCCGCGGCCTCCTCCAGCCGATCGCTGAACGCGGCGAGAAAGACCGACGGCATGCGCTGCACGAGCG
The DNA here is from genome assembly GCA_038248085.1 of Myxococcales bacterium. Taxonomy (GTDB): domain Bacteria; phylum Myxococcota; class Myxococcia; order Myxococcales; family Myxococcaceae; genus Archangium_A. The sequence goes on from JBBRUE010000014.1 coordinate 1,182, forward strand.
TCAGGCGGCCGACGAAGAACAGTCGCAGGCGGTCGAGCGGGTCCTCGGCTTGCGGGGGAAAGTTGGCGAAGAGGACGCTCTCGAGATGGCCGATCGCGGCGCGGACGATCTCCGCCTTGTCCTTGAAGTGACGAAAGATCGTCCCGTCGGCGATGCCGACTTCGCGGCCGAGTTCCTGCGCGGTGAGGCGGTGGACGCCCTTCCCGCTGATGATGCGCAGCGCGGCCTCGGCGATCTGCTGGCGGCGCTCTTCAGTCGGTCTTCGCGCAGTGCTCACGCCGCGCAGTCTACTCGCCGGCTCCTCGAAGGCCGTCCTCTTCAATCGGAGCACGCGCCGCACTGTGGGACAGGCGGTGCGCGGCGGGCGAAGGAGCGCACGCCGCTGCTCACCGTGGCTTCGTGCCGTGCCTATGGACGAATGTCGGTCGCTCGCGTCACGAGCGCGCGCGGCGCCGCAGTGGGGTCATCGCGCCGGGCCGGGGAGCGAGAACTCGGCGACGAGACCTCCCCCTTCGCGCGAGAGGAGCCGCACGTCACCCCCATGCTGCCGCGCCGCCAGCCGGGCGAGGGTCAGGCCGAGACCATGGGTGTTCTCCCCGCTGCCGACGCTGGTCTCGAAGGCACGCTCGGCATCAACTTCGCCCGGGCCGCGAACCATCACCGTGACCTTTCCGGCGCCGCCATGCCCGCCGACGACGAGATCGATCGCGCCACCGCGACCCGTCACGGCGAGCGCGTTCTGCACGAGGCTGAACACGATCTGCCTCACCTTTCGCTCGTCGGCGGATACGACCACTTCCGGACGCACGTCGAGTCGGATGGAGACACCTCGTTCCCGCGCCACGCCGTCGTGAAGCGCGGCGCATTGCTCGACCACGGTGGCCAGCGCCACGGGCCCAACGTCGAGAGGAACGAGCGGCCGACTGAAGTTGAGCAACGACTCGAGGATCTCCTGAACGCGGTCGACCTCGCCCCGGAGCATGGTCACTCGATCCCGCTCCTTCCCGGTGGCAGCGCGGGCCAGGAGTGCGGAGAGGCCCTTCACCGAGGCCAGTGGGTTCTTGAGCTCGTGGGCGACCTCGGTCACGAGCGTCGCGAGGCGCTTGGTCGTTTCGACGTGACCGGTGAGCAGCTCGTCTCGTGCGTCGAGCGATCGCTGGATGGCCGACTGAAACGCGTGCGACAGCGACCTGCCCAGGAACGCCGCCAACCACAGCGCGATGGTGAGCACCGTGCCGCGCGAGACGAGGAGCAGGTCGGTGACCGACCCTCGCGGACCGCCGCCAAAGACCGCCGGGGTGAGGGTTGGTACCCACTCCTGAGACGCGACGAGCGCGAGGCACCACACCAGCACCGTGCCCACCGCCGCGAAGAACACCCCGGCCCGCGGCCGGAAGAAGACGCTCAGGAAGACCGTGAGGACCGGCATCATCACGACGAGGGGGCTGTCGACACCGCCCAACGACGCAACCACCAGGGTGAGCATCACTGCCGGCACCGAGAGCAGCACCGACAGACGCAGGTGCGCAATGCCCAGCCGCCGGGTTCGCAGGACCTCGAAGCCCAGGCGGCCGCAGCCAAAGACAACGGCCGCGATGATGACCCACGTTCGCCAGGCCGCGGGATCCAACGCCAGCAAGGTCATCGCGCCCAGCAGGACGAGGGGCGCGACGAAGACGCGCGCGTGAGCGCCCCACTCAAAGAGCCTCTCGCGCGTCGCGACGTCGACTTCTTCGATGCGGAGTCGGTCGGCCTTCACGAGCAGGAGCGTGCCCCCCCGGCGCTGGTGCTGTCACCTGTCGGAAACCCGACAGGCAATTGGCGCGCTGAGACTCGCCCCGTCAGAGCCCGGTGAGCGGCGTGCGGAGGTATCGCCGCCCGTTCGGCTCAGCCTCGGGCAACCGGCCGGCCGCGATGTTGACCTGCAAGCTCGGGTAGAGCAGGCGGGGCGGCGTGAGCGTGCGGTCCCGAGCCGTTCGGCGCGCGACGAAGTCGTCTTTGTGGGTGGAGCCCTTGAGTTGCACGTTGGCCGCCTTCGCGGAGCCGACGGTCGTCGAGGCCTTCCAGGTGCGACCCGCGGGGGGATAGTCGTGGCCCACGAAGAGGCGCGTCGCGTCGGGGAGCGAAAAGAGCCGCTTCGTCACGCCGTCGTACAGCGCGCCCGCGTCACCCTTCGGAAAGTCGCAGCGACCGACGCCGACGTCGTCGAGGAAGAGCGCGTCGCCGGTGAAGACCGCGTCACCGACCTCGAAGCTCATGCAGGCCGGCGTGTGCCCAGGCGTCGGGAGCGCCTTGAGCTGAAGGGACCCGGCGCGCACCACCTCGTCGGGCTGCAGGAGGCGGTCGAAGTGGCGCCCATCGGCGGCAAACCCGGGCCACCCGAAGACGTCGCTGAAGATGGCCTGGACCTCCGTGATGCGCGCGCTGACGGCCACCTTCGCGCCGAAGCGCTGCTTGAGCCACTGGCTGGCCGAGAGATGGTCCGCGTGCACGTGCGTCTCGAGGACGAAGTGCAGCTTCAGCGCCTCCGCCTCGAGAAACTGGGCGACCCGCTCGACCGACTCGGTCCAGATCCGGCCGCCGCCGGGCTCGTAGTCGAGGACGGGATCGATCACGACCGCGTCCTTCGTGGCCTCGTCGAACACGACGTAGGTCAGCGTCGAGGTGCGCTCATCAAAGAAGGGTTCGATCTGCATGACATTCTCCGTTCGCCACCGCGGCCGCGGGTTCTTCGAGCCGCGCTCAGCTGGCGGGATTCAAGAAATCGTCACGCCCGCACCGTGGCTCTGAGGGCCATGTTCGGATTCCTCAGCGGCCTCGCCATGGGCCTCGTCTTCGCGGTGCTCGGGGCAGGTGGCGGCATCATCGCGGTGCCGGTGCTCCTGCTGCTCTTTCAACTGCCGCTGCGCGACGCGACGGGCGCGGGGTTGGCGATCGTCTTTGCCGCGGCACTCACCTCGGCCACCGGCTACGCCCGCGCCCGCCGGGTCGACTGGCGCACCGTGCTGTTGCTGGGGCCGATGACGATGGTGGGCGCAGTGCTCGGCGCGAAGCTGAACCCCTTCGTCCCCGAGCGGGTGACCGCTGCGCTCTTCGCGCTCGTGCTGCTCGGCGCGACCGCGTCACTCTTCCGCAAGAAACGGGAGGCGACCGGGAGCGCCCCCCACGTGCTGCTCCTCGGCGTGGGCCTCGTGCTCGGCGTGCTGACCGGGTTGCTCGGCGTCGGCGGCGGCTTCCTCCTCGTGCCAGTGCTGGTGGGCCTCGCGCAGTTGCCGCTCCATCGCGCGGTCGGCACCTCGACCGCCCTCATCGCGATGAGCAGCCTCGCCGGCGCGGTCACCACCATGGTCTCGCGGCCCCAGCTCATGCCCCTGGTGCTCCCGCTGGCTGCAGGCGCGGTGCGGGGGGCGCGGGTCGGGGTGCCGCTGAGCGGGAAGCTGCCGGAGAAGGGGCTGAAGGTCGGCTTCGCCGCGCTCTCGTCGCTCGTCGCGGTCGGCATGGCCGTCAAGGCGCTCAGCCCATGACCCGGGTGACTGCGTGAATCCTTCGCCGCGCGAATTCACTCGAACACGCATGGGCGAACACGCGTCGGCCTTCTCGAATGCAGACCTCGGCGATCTGATCGCCAACCTCATCCAGGAATCGGGGGGGCTCCTGGTGCTGTTCACCGAGAGCGGCTGCCATGTCGGCGAGGCGATCGAGCCGAAGCTCCAGGCGCTCGTGCACCAACGCTTCCCGGAAATGCGCCAGGTGGTCGTCTCGAGAAACCACGTGCCCGAGCTGGTCGCGCAGCTGGGCGTCTTCGCGTTCCCGACGGTCGTGACCTGGTTCGGAGGCAAGGAGACCGCCCGCTTCGTGCGTGCCTTCTCGCTGGAGGCCGTGGCCGAGGCCATCGAACGCCCCTACGAGATCCTCTTCGGCTGAACGGAACCGTTCCACGGGGCGATGGCTCCGATGGCGGACCTGGAGAAGCCATGACCGAGATCGTCCCTCCGCGCATCGTCGACTTCGAGCGGGCCGTGACCCTGCGCTACACCGACGCCGCGCGCGCGCCCGAAGCCGACCTCTGCTGCCCCGTGCCGTTGAACCCCGAGCTGCTGGCGGCGGTGCCGCGGGAAATCATCGACCGCGACTACGGGTGCGGCGACCCGACGGTGCATGTCCACGCAGGTGAAGTGGTGGTCGACCTCGGCTCTGGCGCGGGTAAGGCCTGCTACCTGCTCTCGCAAGTGGTGGGCGCCACCGGGCGCGTCATCGGCGTCGACATGAATGACGAGATGTTGACCCTCGCGCGCCGGCACCAGGCGGGCTTCGCAGCGCGGGTGGGCCACGACAACCAGCGCTTCGTGAAGGGCCGCATCCAGGACCTGGCGCTCGACCTCGACGCGCTCGACCAGTGGCTGGCGGCGCACCCCGTGTCGTCGTCAGCCGGGCTCGCCGCCGTCGAGGCGGAGGCCGCGCGGTTGCGCCGCGACGCGCCGCTCGTGGCGACCGGCTCGGTCGACGTGGTGGTGTCCGACTGCGTCCTGAACCTCGTCAGCCCGGCGGACAAGGCGCAGCTCTTCAAGGAAATTCACCGGGTGCTCAAGCGCGGCGGCCGCGCCGTCATCTCCGACATCGTCAGCGACGAGGTGGTGCCGTTGCGCCTGCAGGAAGACCCCGCGCTGTGGTCGGGCTGCGTCTCGGGCGCGATGGTGGAGTCGGAGTTCCTCGCAGCCTTCGAGGACGCGGGCTTCTACGGCATCGAAGTGGTGAGCCGCACGGAGAAGCCGTGGCGCACCGTCGAGGGCATCGAGTTTCGCAGCGTCACCGTCATCGCCCACAAGGGAAAGGAAGGCCCCTGCTGGGACCGCAAGCAGGCGGTCATCTACAAGGGCCCGTTCCGCGAGGTGCACGACGACGACGGGCACGTCCTGCGACGCGGCGTCCCCGTCGCGGTCTGCGACAAGACGTTCGGCATCTACTCCCGCGCGCCGTACGCCGAGCACTTCGCGAAGGTCGAACCGCTGGTGCCGGTGCCGCTCGAGGAGGCCCGCCCCTTCCCCTGTGGCGCGTCGATGCTGGTGCGCGCGACGAGCGAGACCAAGGGCGGCGACTACGTGGTCACCACCGAAGCCGTGGCCTGCTGCACCGACGGAACCTGTTAGCCATGGTGCGCCGCATGGTGGCCGAGGCGCTGGGGACCGGGCTGTTGCTGGCGATGGTGGTGGGCTCGGGCATCGCGGGCGAGCAGCTGGCGGGCGGGAACGTGGCGGTGGCGTTGCTGGTGAACGCGGTGTCCTCCGCGGCCGGGTTGACGGTGCTCATCCTCGGGTTGGGCCCAGTCTCCGGCGCGCACTTCAACCCGGTGGTGAGCCTGGTCGAGGCGATCGACGGTTCGCTGCGCTGGAGGGAGTTCGCCGGCTACGTGTCGGCGCAGGTGGTGGGCGCGGTGACCGGGGTGCTGGTGGCGCACGCGATGTTCGGCCAGCAGCTGGTGAGCGTCTCGCGACACGTTCGCGCGAGCGACGGGCTGTGTCTGAGCGAGTTCGTCTCGACCGCGGGGCTGGTGTTGACCGTCAAGGCGGTCTCGCGCAGCCGGCCGGCCGCGGTGCCCTTCGCGGTGGGGCTCTACATTCTCTCGGCGTACTTCTTCACTTCGTCGACCTCGTTCGCGAACCCGGCGGTGACCCTCGCCCGCACGCTGACCGACACGTTTGCGGGCATTCGGCCGGGCGACGCGCCGATGTTCATCGTGATGCAGGTGGCGGGTGCGCTGTCGGCGACGGTCCTGGCGAAGGTGCTCTGGCCCGCTGGTCGACCGACCGGCCCCCTCCTGGTCGATGGGTGACGCGTTCGGCGCGAGGTGGAACCCTTTCCCGTGCCCTCGCTCTCGCAGTCGCCATGAAGAAGCTGTTCGCGTGGCTCAACGCGTGGATCACCGACCTCGAGTATCGGCTGCGCGTCTCGCGGCCGTTCTCCTTCGGGGCCGGTTCGAAGCGCGTGTTCTTTCCCGGCTGCGCCCTGCCCGCGGCCGACCCGGCCCTGGTGATGCAGTCGTATGCGTGGCTCCAGAAGCGCGACCCCTCGATCGCGCTGTGGTCCGACTGTTGCGGCATGCCACTGGAGAAGTTCTCGACGCCCGAGGCGGCGGCGCGGGGTCGCGAGCGGACGACGCGGCTGCTGAAGCAGAGCGGCACCACCGAGATCATCACCGCCTGCGGCAACTGCACGGTGCAGTTCAACAAGCTGGGAGCAGAGGGCGTGCGGGTGACGTCGCTCTACGCGCTCCTCGCGGAGGACGAGTGGGGCCCGCGAGCCCGCGCGATCCCCGCGGTAGTGCACCACCCCTGCTCGGCGCGCATCGACACGACGCAACAGGTGCACTTCAAGGCCCTCGCCACGAGCCTGGGCCTGGAGCTCACCAACAGCGATGACCCGAAACACCCGTTGCCGTGTTGCCTGACGAAGGGCTCGGGCGCTCAGTCGAGGCGCGATGCGCTCGCCGGAAGCCAACTGGTGACGTACTGCGCGCATTGCACGGTGTCCTTCCAGCGCGACGTACCGACCCGGCACGTGCTGCAAGAGACCTTCGGCTCGGAAGAACGCTGGAAGCACCGGGGGAAGCTGGGGCGCTTTCTGCAGTACTTCCGCTTCGCCCGACTGGCGCAGCAGAAGGAACGGACCCCGTGACGCGCCGGGGAATGGCGCTGCTCGCGGCGGCCGTCGCCCTCGCCGGGCTGCTGCTCGCGCTGACGCGGAAGACAGAGCTCGCGGGGCTGGCAGTGGCCCTGGTCGAGTGGAGCCGCCATGCGGGTGCGCTGGGGGCCGTGCTGTACGGCGTCGCGTACGTCGCCTCGACGGTCCTGCTGTTGCCCGGCTCGGTGCTGACGCTCGGGGCCGGTTACGCGTGGGGCCCGCTGTGGGGCGTGCTGCTCGTTTCGCCGGTGAGCGTACTGGCCGCGACGGCTTCGTTCCTTCTCGGGCGCACGCTGTTCCGGGCGCGCGTCGAGCGGCGCCTGGGGGACGACCCGCGCCTGCAGGCCATCGACCGGGCCATCGCCGCGAACGGCTTCAAGCTCGTCGTGCTCCTGCGGCTGTCCCCGGTGCTGCCCTTCAACCTGCTCAACTACGGCCTGGCGCTGACGCGGGTCCGCCTGCGCGACTACGTGTTGGGCTCGGCGCTCGGCATGTTCCCCGCCACCGTGCTCTTCGTCTACCTGGGGTCGCTCATGTCGAGTGCCTCGGACCTGCTCAGCGGGCACGTCCCCACTGCGGGGGCCGCCACCTCGACGCTGTACTGGGGAGGTCTGGTGGCGACCGTCGTCGTCATGGTGTGGGTGACCCGCACCGCGCGCCTGTCGCTGCAGCGGGCGCTCACCACCAGCACACCGTGAGCACCCGCACTTCTTGCGCGCTTCTCCGGCGCAGTCCGGCGAACCGCGACCACCCACCGCAGGCTCCCAAGGCCACATGTCATTCACTGATTCCATCAACGCGTTGCCGTGGGCCACGGTGGGCATTGCCTGCCTGACGTTGGGCCTCGCGCCCTTCACCCCGCCCCACATCATCGAGAAGCTCGGGATGCTCTTCCACGGCAAGCTGGTGAAGCCCATCGACTGGTTCGATCTCCTCTTTCACGGAGCGCCGTGGGCGTTGGCGGCCGTGAAGGCAGCGGTCAGCGCGACGCACGCGTCGTGAGCCGGCTGCTGTTCCAGCGGGTGACGCTCATTCCGCCGGGCGAAGGGCGCTGATGGGGTCGTGGTCGAGCGCCCGGTCCTTCACCACCAGGGTCGTGACCGCGCAGTGCGATTCCTCCTGGAGGATGAGGTCGTGCCCGATGCACAGGCCCATTTGCACCACGAGCTGCGAGTTCGCCTCGTTGAGCAGCTTCGCCTGGGCGACCGGGTTGCAGATGGCGGCGAAGCGCTCCGGGTGGGCCTTGGGCATGCCGAGTGCGTCGTAGTCGATCGCGCCGACCCGGCAGCACACCAACTCCGGGTCGAGGCCCTCGGCCTCGAGCACCCGGCCGAGCGCCTGCGCCTCCTTCGTCATCGACACGCAGAAGGCGACCCCGATGCGCTGAAGGCCCCGGCTCTTCGCGAAGTGAACGAGCTCCTCGACCCGGTTGCGCTTGCGCCGGTCCTCGGTGAACGGCGTCGCGTCGGCGGCCTTCATCACCGCGAGGCGGTCGGGCTCGAGGTAGGTGGCGACGTCCTTCGTCAGTGCGGGGCGCGTCAACGTGGGGCAGTTGGCGGGCATCCGCGCGCAGTCCCCGCGGAAGGAGGCGGCCGTGCCGCAGGTCGAGCATCCCGAGTGACCTTCCGTTGCGCGCACCATGTCGTTTGGGAGCACTCCGGAGAGGTGAAGGATTCGGGGCGAACGGTGTGCACTTCGGCGTTGACCGATCAGATGGAACCGTCCCGCGGCCGGCTCGGCTCGTAGCTTCGTGCCTCCGTCGATCTCCACCGCGATTCAGCAGCGCTACACCGCACTCGCGCCCCAGCCCGCCAACCTCTCGTGTGGCGGCACCGCGAAGCGCTGTCACCCGGCCCCCGGAGACGTGTGCGTCGACCTGGGCTGCGGACGCGGCGGCGACGTCATCACCCTGGCGTAGAAGGTCGGCCCCACCGGCCACGCGTGGGGCCTCGACTTGACCGAGGTCATGCTCGCGACCGGCCGCGCCCGGGCGGCGGAGCTGGGGCTCGGCAACACCACCTTCCTCCGCTCGGCGCTCGAGCACCTGCAGCTGGCCGACGCCTCGGCCGATTGGGTGGTGTCGAACTGCGCGCTCAACCACGCGGACGACAAGGCGCGCGTCTGGTCGGAGATCGCCCGCATCCTCAAGCCCGGTGGCCAGTTCATCGTCAGCGACATCTTCGCGGTCGAGCCGATCGCCGAGGTCTACCGCACCGACCCGGTGGCGGTGTCCGAGTGCTGGGCGGGCGCCGTGACGCGCGACGAATACCTCGCGCACATCGCCGACGCGGGCCTCGTCGAGGTGCAGGTGTCGGACGAACGCGCCCCCTATCGCAAGGCCGCCGCGACGCTCTCGAGCTTCACCCTGTCCGGCCGCAAGCCCACCCGCGCCCCCTGAGGGCGACGGAGTTCCAAACCGAGGAGGTGATCGCCATGAAGTCACTCATCAAGAAGCAGCCCGCAGCCCCCAACGCCTGCTGCCCGACCCCGCAGGAGAAGGTCGCGCAGTGCTGCGCCAAGGTCTCGAAGAACGTTGCCGGCTGCCACGACTGAACCTGTTCGCTTCCCGGGTCCGGCCGGTTCCGGTCGGACCCCCTTGCGAAGGACCCCCTATGCAACCCTCGAAGCACAACATCGTCGCGGCGGTACCAGGCACTGATCGCTCGCTGCTGATCAACCTCCTGAGCGGGCAGGCCGACCTGCTGTCGCGCGAGGCCGCCGAGCGGCTCCAGTGGGGTGACCCCGAGAACCCCGACGAGCTCGCCGCCAAGGGCTACCTGGTCGACCCCGACGAGGAAGCCCGCCGCTACCAGAAGGCCCACGCCGACTTCCTCGCCGGCCACGAGACCGACGAGGTGCAGCTGTTCTACGTGCCCTCGTACAAGTGCAACTTCGGCTGCTCGTACTGCTTCCAGGACGAGTACGCGCCCACCCAGGGCGCCAACGCCGACGTCGTGCTCGAGGCCTTCTTCCTCTACGTCGACCAGACCTTCGCGACGCGGCGCAAGTACATCACCCTGTTCGGCGGCGAGCCGCTGCTGGCGACTCCGGCGGCGCGGCGAACGGTCGAGCGGTTGATCGAGGCGACCCGCACCCGCGGCATCGACCTCGCCATCGTCACCAACGGCTACCACCTCGCCGACTACGTGCCGCTCCTGAAGACCGGACGCATTCGCGAAGTGCAGGTCACCCTCGACGGAACGCGGGACGTCCACGACAAGCGCCGCGCCTTGAAGGGCGGCGGCAAGACCTTCGACCCGGTCGTCGCGGGCATCGACGCCTGCCTCGCCGCGGGGCTGTCGGTGAACCTGCGCACCGTCGTCGACAAGGACAACCTCGAGGACTTCGGCCGGCTGGCGCACTTCGCCATCGAGAAGGGGTGGACCGAGAGCCCGCACTTCAAGACGCAGATCGGCCGCAACTACGAGCTGCACCACTGCCAGACCCAGAACACCCGGTTGTACACCCGGCTCTCGCTCTGGGAGGACATGAGCAAGCTCATCGAGCGCGACCCCGAGGTGCTGCGCTTCTACCGGCCGGCCTTCTCGGTGGCGCGATTCCTCTTCGACGAGGGGCGCCTGCCCGACCCGCTGTTCGATTCGTGCCCGGCGACGAAGACCGAGTGGGCCTTCGACTCGACCGGCGCGATCTACCCGTGCACGGCGAACGTGGGGAAGACCGGCGAGGCCATCGGCACCTTCTTCCCCTCACGCACGCTCGACGCCGAGGCCGTCTCCACGTGGGCGGGGCGCGACGTGACGACCATCAGCGGCTGCGGCGCGTGCAGCCAGCAACTGGCCTGCGGTGGCGGCTGCGGCGCGGTGGCGAAGAACCAACGGGGCACCGTGCGTGCCCCCGACTGCCGCCCGGTGAAAGAGCTGCTGGGCATGGGCTGCGCCCTCTACGGCCGCAGCGAACTGGAGACGCCTCATGTCTGAACACATTCGAGAAGTCAGCGCGGCGGACTTCGCCGGCGTCCTCGCGTCGAAGCGGCCGGTGGTGGTGGACTTCTATTCGAGCGAGTGCCCGCCCTGCGAAGCCCTCGCCCCGAAGTACGAGGCCGCGGCGACCCAGTTCGGTGAAGACGTCGAGTTCGTGAAGGTCTTCCGCCAGCAGAACCGCGAGCTGGCCGACGCGCTGGGCGTGAAGGGCTCACCGACGGTGCTCTTCTTCCAGGGTGGCAAGGAGGTCGGGGCTCGCCTGACCGGCGCCGTCAAGCGCTCGGAGCTGCTGCACGGCCTCGAAGGCCTGGTGACGCCGCAGCGCGCGGCCGAGCTCGCCACGCACGCCCGGCCTGTGCAGACCGAGACCGACGTGCTCATTCTCGGCGGCGGCCCCGCGGGCATCACCGCCGGCATCTACTGTGCGCAGGCGAAGCTGAAGACGGTGATGGTCGACCTGGCGCTCGGCGGCGGCAACCTCGCCATCACCCACCAGGTCTCGAACTTCCCCGGCTTCCCCAAGCCCCAGCCGGGCGCCCTGCTCGCGCACCACATGGTCGAGCACGCGAAGGCCGCCGGGGTGGAGACGCGGTTCGCGGCCGAAGTGACGAGCGTCGATCTCGCGACCCACACCGTGGTGCTCTACGGGCTCGAGACCATTCACGCCAGGCGGCTCATCGTCGCCACCGGCTCTTCGCCCCGCGCCATCGGCGTCAAGGGCGAGGTCGAGTTCAAGGGTCGCGGGGTCTCGTACTGCGCGACCTGCGACGCCAAGTACTACGAGGGTAAACACGTCATCGTGATCGGCGGCGGCAACTCGGCCATCGAGGAGTCGCTGTTCATCGCCCGCTTCGCCGCGAGGATCACCATCGTGCACCAACTGGCGACGCTCCAGGCCAACAAGCAGGCGCAGGAGCTGGCGTTCGCCGAGGAGAAGATCGAGTTCGTCTTCGAGACCGAGCCGCGCGAGTTCCTGTCGCGGTCGGGCAACGGCGTCGACGGGGTGGTAGTGGAAGACCTCAAGACCCACGAGCGCCGCACGCTCGACTGCGACGGCGTCTTCATCTTCGCCGGCATGCGCCCCAACCTCGAGGCGTTCGAGGGGGCCTTCACCCTCGACAAGTATGGCTACGTGGTCGTCGACGAAGACATGCGCACCAACGTCCCCGGGGTGTTCGCCGCGGGCGACGTGGTGGCCAAGCGCTACCGGCAGATGACGACGGCGGTGAACGACGGGACCATCGCGTCGATGGCGCTGGCGAAAGAAATCGCGGCGTGACCGAGGCCGAGGCGCGCTGGGCGAGGGACGTCTACCAACCCGACGCGCCCCAGCTGACCGTGCGCGCGGCGTTGATGGGCATGGCCCTGGGCGCCGTGCTGTGCCTGTCGAACCTGTACGTGGTGCTCAAGACGGGCTGGAGCCTGGGCATCACCATCACCGCGACCATCGTCGCGTTCGCGCTCTTCCGGCTCCTGAAGGTGGTGGGGCTCGCGCGGCGTGACTTCTCCGCGCTCGAGAACAACGCCGTCGCCACCGTCGCCTCGGCCGGCGCGTGGATGACCGGAGGCGGCAACATGGCCGCGCTGCCGGCGCTGCTCCTGCTGACGGGCCAGCGCCCCAGCGGCTTCTCGATGTTCGCCTGGTTCGCGGTCATCGCCGCGCTCGGCGTGTTCGTCGCCATTCCCCTCAAGCGGCAGTTCATCAATCGCGAACAACTGCCCTTCCCGATGTCGGTCGCGACGGCCCACACCATCCGTACGATGCACGGCGGGGCAGGCGCGGGCACGGCGCGGCACCTCCTCGTCGCGGGCTTCGTGGCGAGCGTCTTCACGCTGTGGCGCGATCTCAAGCTCGCGACGCCCTTCGCCCTGCCCGGCCGCTTCTCGTTGCCGTTCGAGCTCGCGGGGCGGCCCCTGGCCGGTTGGTCGCTCGGCTTCGACGCGAGCCTGGTGCTGATGGGCGGCGGCGCGTTGATGGCGCCTCGCACGGCCTGGTCGCTGCTGCTGGGCGCGCTGGTGACGTGGGGCGTCCTCGCGCCTGCGTGGACCGCCTCGGGCGCCCTCACCGCGACGGACTTCAAGTCGATGGTGCAACTGACGCTCTGGCCGGGCGCCGCGCTGCTCGTCACCTCGGGAGTGCTGTCGTTCGCGAAGTCGTGGCGTTCGGCGGTGAAGGGGCTGCGCGATCTGCGCGCCTCGCTGCGTCGGGTCAGCCCCGACGAGACCGATGCGCTGACGGCCATCGAGGCGCCCACCTGGTGGTTCGTCGCCGGGTTCCTGGTGCTGTCCCCGGTGATGGTCGGGTTGATGAAGGTGCTCTTCGACATCCCCCTCTGGGCCGGGGTGATGGCCATGCCGCTGTCCCTGCTCGTCGGCGTCATCTCGGCGCGCGTCACCGGCGAGACCGACGTCACCCCGACCAAGGCGATGGGCCCGATGACGCAATTGGTGTTCGGCGTGGCGCTGCCCGCGAACGTGACGGCCAACGTCATGAGCGCGAACGTCACCTCGGGCGTCGGGCTCCACGCGGCGGATCTGCTCGGCGACTTGAAGACCGGCTACCTGCTCGGCGCCAACCCGAGGAAGCAGGTCATCGCGCAGCTGCTGGGCCTCGTGGTGGGCGCCGCCGTCGTCGTGCCGGCGTTCACCCTGCTGGTGCCGAACGCGGAGGCGCTGGGCTCCGAGCAGTTCCCGGCCCCGGCGGTGATGGTGTGGGCCGGCGTCTCGAAGGTGCTCGCGGGCGGCCTCGACGGCCTCTCACCGGCTGCGCGCGTGGCGATGGGTTGGGGGGCGGCGCTGGGGGTGCTGCTGGTGGCGCTCGAGACCTGGTTGCCGAAGTCGAAGCGCGGGTGGGTGCCTTCCCCCGCGGCGCTCGGCATCGCGATGGTGATTCCCGGCGCGACCGCGCTGTCGATGTGGGCCGGGGCGATGGTGGGCCTCGTCGTCAAGCGCCGGTGGCCGGCCTTCGCCGAGCGATCGTTGACGCCCGTCGCGTCGGGGCTCATCGCGGGCGAGAGCGTCACCGGCATCGTGATCGCGCTCGCCAGGGCCCTGGGCGCTTCGTAGCGGCGCCTCTTTCCAGTCCACGGCCGGCGAACCCTTCGCCGTGCGAGCCGCATCCCATGCGCCACGATGGGACGACCATGACCATGACCTCGAGCTCGAACAACCCCTGGGACACCCGCTACGCCGGGGAAGCGTTCATGTACGGCACCGCGCCCAACGACTTTCTGCGCGAGCGGGTCGGCGCGCTCCCCGCCGGCGGCCGCGTGCTCTGCCTCGCCGAGGGGGAAGGCCGCAACGCCGTCTTCCTCGCCGAGCACGGCTTCGGGGTCACCGGGGTCGACGGCTCGAAGGTCGGCCTCGAGAAGGCGCAACGCCTCGCCCAGGCCCGCGGGGTGAAGCTCGAGACCATCGTCGCCGACCTCCGCACCTTCGACCTGGGCACGGCCCGCTGGGACGCCATCGTCTCGATCTGGTGCCACGTTCCGCCCGATCTCCGCGCTGGGCTCCACCCGAAGATCGTCGCCGCGCTCGCGCCTGGGGGCGTGCTGCTGCTCGAGCACTACCACCCGAAGCAGCTCGCCTACGGCACCGGCGGCCCTCCCGACGCGAGCCTGCTGGTGACGCGCGCTGACCTCGAGCGCGACTTCGCCGAACTCGAGGTCCTGCACGCGTTCGAAGGGGAGCGAGAGGTTCGCGAAGGCACCGGCCACGCCGGGAAGAGCTACGTCACGCAGTTCATCGCCCGGCGCTGAGCCCTACGCAGGACGTGGAGCCCGCACGGTTCTGCGCCGAAACCTACAGGCACGCAGGGTAGGTGGCGCAGATGCTCTTCTCGTCGGCGCTGCTGATCATCGTCACGGTGCTGTGCTGGCCCACGGGGCTGAGCACGGAATCGAGCGTCGGCTGCGGCACGAACCCCAGCACCTGGCCGAGCTGCCGGAGCACGTCACCCTCCGTGCTGGCGTTGCCGACCCAGATGGTGCCGTAGACGATCTCGCCGGTGAGGGGGTCGCTGGCCAGTGCCCACTCGTTGTTCGAGCTGGGGTCGAACACGACATGGAGCCGCCGGTCGGTGACGGTGGTGGGAGCGTCCTCGCGCGTCGTCGGGACCCCGAAGCACAGCCCAGTGCAGGTCGGCGCCGTCCACGCCGCCAGGGCCGACTCGACGTCGACGCGATGCCGGCCGACGCTCGCGCTGATCGTCACCGGTACGCAGGTGTCGATGTTCCACGAGAGCTGAAGCGAGCCCGAGGTGGTCAACCGCAGCGGGGAGCTGCCGTTCGATTGGCGCGGGCAGCGCAACGGCGGCGCGAGGGCCTCGGTTCGGCCGCAGCCCGCTGACAGCAGGGCCAAGAGAGCGAGGCCACGAGTGGCGAAGAAGAGGCGCATGCGCACGGGTCAAAGTCCCCTGGGGCCGAAGACGGTGGGTGATTGCCCAGACTGTAGCGCGCGAACCCCGGCGCGACGCATGGGCTCTGAACCGACGTGACCGTCTACGCGCCGTTCGCAGGCACGCTCGAGTGGCGAGCGAAGGAAGGCGCCGAGGTCGCCGACGCCGAGGTGCTGGGTTGGATCAGCGTCCCCGACCAATGCGCGCTGCGACCACTCATCTCGCCTTCTGCGGGGCGGCTGAGTTGGCGTCGCAGCCCCCAGCTCGCGAGCCTCGAGGGCGGCGAGCCCGTCGCGCTCATCGGGGAAGACCCGGAAGCCCTTTCCCGGTGTCTCGAGGCAGAACGGCGCGCCGCGCACCTCGCCCTGGCGGGCCTCGTGGTGGAGCGGAACGCAGCGCGGCAACGGATGGGTTCGGCGCTGGAACAGGCGCTGCTCGGGTCCGAACTGGCCGGCCTCGAGGCCCGAATCAAGGAACTCGAGCAGCGCTGGCCCTGACTCAGAGCCGGACCATCTTGCGCACCAGCTTCTCGAGGCGCGCCAACGTGCCGTCGGGGTCATTCACGTCGATCGTCGGCCTGCCGAGCGGAAAGCCGTCGGTGTCCACCAGCACCAGCGTCGGCGTGTACTGCACGCCGTAGCGGCTCATCAGCGGCTCGTTGGTGTCCACGTCCACCTTCTCCACGACGAGCCCGGGCACGGTGGCCTGGAGGCGCTCCAGCACCTTGCCTTCGTCGAGCTTGCGACACGACGGGCACCAGGTCGCGTGGAAGTAGAGGAGCTTCACCTGGTCGAGGGTACGGGCAGGCTTTCGTGCCGCCCCCCCTGCGTCCGGCGCACTGGCGAGCACCGTCACGGGCACGGCGAGGAACACCAGGAGCAGGAGCCAGCGCACGGAACTGGGAGCCTGCCCCCGGCCCACAGGGTTCACGGACCCTTCTTTCGGTGCCACGCTCTCAAGACGCATGGGCTGGTTCAAGAAGCTGATCGGGTTGGAGACGGAGCCGCACGCCGTGGTGGCGCTCACCGACGAGAACTTCCGCAAGGAGGTGCTCGAGAGCGACGTGCCGGTGCTGGTCGACGCGTGGAGCCAGGGCTGCGGGCCGTGCAAGCTGCTCGAGCCGGTGGTGATGCAGCTCGCGCGCGACTACCAGGGCCGCGTGAAGGTCGCGGAGTTCGACGTGGCGACGGCCCCGAAGATCGCCGCTCGCCTGCGCGTCACCGGCACA
The DNA here is from genome assembly GCA_038248085.1 of Myxococcales bacterium. Lineage (GTDB taxonomy): Bacteria > Myxococcota > Myxococcia > Myxococcales > Myxococcaceae > Archangium_A. Next base: position 17,425 of record JBBRUE010000014.1, read on the forward strand.
CCGACCGTCGTCTACTTCGCCAAGGGCCGCGAGGTGGAACGCGTGGTCGGCTACCGCGCGGGGCACTACCACCGCGAGCTCATCGACCAGGAGCTCCTGCCCGCGCCCGCGAGCTGATCAGCCGGGCAGCCGGAAGCGACCGGTGGCGAGGAGCCCGTCGACGATCGCCGCGTACCAACCCTTCTGCGTCTCGTTGCCCGACACCGCGATGGGCGTGCCCGCGTCGCCCGACTGGCGCACCGCCATGTCGATGGGGATCTCCCCGAGGAAGGGCACGTCGTACTGCTGTGAGAGGAGCTTGCCTCCGCCCTCTCCGAAGATCGGGTACCGCACGCCGGTATCGGGGGCGACGAAGCCGCTCAGGTTCTCCACCACGCCGCCGATGGGAATGTGCACGTCCTGCAGCATGCGGATCGCCCGGCGCACGTCGTCGGTCGAGACCACCTGCGGCGTGGTGACCACCAGCGCGGCGGTGACGTGGAGCTCCTGGGCCATGGTGAGCTGGGTGTCGCCCGTGCCCGGCGGCATGTCGACCACCAGCAGGTCGAGCTCGCCCCAGTCGACGTCTTCGAGCAGCTGAATCATCGCGCTGGTCGCCACCGAGGCACGCCACACCAGCGGGGTGTCGGGGGTCGGCGTGGTCATGCCCACGCTCATCACCTTGAGCCCGAAGTTCTCGGCGCACACGATGCGGTTCGCCTCGTTCCACCGCAGCCGCTCGTCCTCGATCTGCAGCATGCGGGGGATCGACGGGCCGTAGACGTCGGCGTCGAGCAACCCCACGCGCCAGTCTCGCTGCGCGAAGGTCGAGGCGACGTTGACCGCCACCGTGCTCTTGCCCACCCCGCCCTTGCCGCTGGTGACGATGAGCACGTTCTTCGCGTACGGCGCGCGGTTGTTGGGCTGGCTGCTGTGGCCGAAGCTGACGCCCTTCTTCGCCAGCAACTTCGCGCGGCTGTCTTCTTCGCTCACTGGGTCCTCAGCCAGGCGAGCAACTCGGTCAACTGCACGGGACCGAGATCGGCGTGGGGCGGCATGCGGCCGCGGCCGGCGTTCACGAAGCCCGCGAAGTACGTCGGCTGCTGCAGCAACGGGCGATCGACGAGGTTCACCCCGATACCGCCGTGGGCGTCAGGCCCGTGACAGGGCAGGCAGCGCGTCATGAAGGTCACCTGCCCGCGCTTGGCGGCGCCCGCGGGAATGGGCTTCTCTGCTTCCACCACGAAGGGAGCGACTTCGCGCGTCTCGAACACCGGCAGCAACGCCGTGGGACCGCGAGTCGAGGCGAGGGCGGTCGCGAGTTGGCCGACCTGCGGCTCCTCGAGCAACGCCCCCCAACCGCGCATCTTGGTCAACGTGGCGGTCCACTGCCCGGCGCTCATGCGCTGCTGATCGACGTAGGCCAGCGAGTGGCACGAGCGGCAGTTGAGCTCGAGCACCTGCTTCACCTCGTCGGCGGTGAGCGCGGGTAGACCGGCATCGACAGGGCCGGCATCGACCGGCTCGGCCACCGGCGCGACGACCACGGGTGCAGGCGCCGTCGAGAGCGGGACCGGGGCAGGCGGGGTGACGCAGCCCGCGACACCGAGCATCAGCACGAGCCGCTTCACCCGACGCTCCAGTTCACGCGGTGCCACGCGTTCCAGAAGTAGCCCGAGGGGTTCCACACGCCCTGCTCCGGCTGCACCGCCCCGAGTTCATCGGTGGCGCGCGCGATGACGTTCATCTTCCCCGCGGGCGCGACGACCTCGAGGCGGAAGCGCTGCCACCGCCCGAGCCCCGCCGTGCCCTCCAGCTTCGCCAGCACCCAGGTAGCGCCGCCGTCGACGCTGAGCTCCACCTGGCGGATCGCCGCGGAACCCGAGAAGGCGACGCCGCGCACCTCGACCTTGCCCGGCTTCGTCGTCGCGCCCTCGAGCGGCGCGGTGATCACCGACTTCACCGGCAGCACCGTCACCGGCACCATCTGCTCGGGCGGCACCTTGGTCCCTGGCACCACCGGCGTCGGTGGAATGCGATAGCCCTTCTTCACGAAGAAGCCGTCGTGCTCCTCGGCGGCGACATGAATGCCGGTGAGCCACTTGAGCCAGTGATCGCCCGCCCAGCCCGGCACCACCACCCGCAGCGGAGCGCCGTGCTCGAGGGTCAACGGCGCACCGTTCATCTTCCACGCGACGAGCGTGTCCGGGTGCAGCGCGCGCTCGAGGGGAATGCTGCGCACGAAGGCCGGGGCCGTGGGCTTGGGCGCGCGATCAGCGCCGAACAAATGCACGTGCGCCGCGCCGCTCTTCACCTTCGCGCGCTCGAGGAGCACCGCGAGCCGCACGCCCGTCCACTCCGCCTGGCCCATCGCGCCGTGCTGCCACTGCACCCCGGGGATGGGCGGGGTGAAGAAGGCACGCCCATTACCCGCGCACTGCAGCACCGCGGTCACCGTCGTCTGCGGGAGCTTCTGCAGCGCGGCGACGCTCAGGGTGAAGGGCTTGTCGACGAGGCCCGCCACCTCCACCGTGCGCTGGCGATCGAGCCGGGGCGCCCCGAAGTGACTGCGCACGAAGAAGCGCTCCGTCGGGGTCAACAGCCCGTCGAGTGCGTCGAGCGGCGTCTGCAGCTCTTGCGGCGTGTCGGCCAGCACCTCGAAGGGCGCCGCGAGAGACACCCGCCCGGCGAGCGCGACGGCAGGGGCAACCGCGAGGAGCTCACGTCGGCTGAAGAGGGACATAGGGCGGGACCTGAGAGCCGGAGGGCCGCGCAAAGGATTCGCGGTTCCCCGAGTGGGTGGAATTTGCCGTTCTGCCGGGACTGGTCCCGACACTATCAATCGTCAACGGGAAGGAAGTGCTGTGCAGCGGGCGCAGGGCGGTGATGATCCGCCGCCATGCCGGCAGGTCGTTCCAATCGTACCGCGCTCTGGCTGCTGGCCTCCCTGCCACTGCTGCCGCTGCTCCTCGTGTTCTGGGCCTATCGGCTGCCAGCGCACGTGGAGAGCGCGGTGATCCCCCTGGTCGGCGCGTGGTCCGGGCACCCGGCGAGCGAGGGCTTCACGCCGTTCGACGACGTCTCGGAATGGAAGCCGCTCAAGCTGCCCGGTGGCTTCAGCGCGCAGGGGCTGCCGCCCGAGCACCTCTGGCTGCGCCGGGTCTTCACCCCGCCGTCGAGCCTGGTCGGGCACGACGCGGGCTTCGTCATCGGAGGCGTTCGCGGCGCGACCCTGCGCCTCTTCCTCAACGGGGAAGCCATCGGCATCAAGGGCGAACCGGCGTCGAACTTCATGGGCGTGGAGGCCGGGGCGGAGCTGTACTTCGTGCCCGCGCGGCTGGTGCGGTCCGACGCGAACACGCTGATGATCGAGGTCATCGCCGTGCAGACGGGCCGCGACGGCATCACCGACCCCCGGCTGCTCTTCGGCCGGCGCGACGTGCTCGGGCCGTGGAGTTTCCACGAGCAGCAGACCCGCGCCGTGCTCGAGCAGGGCGTGCTGGTGGTGATCGCGTTCCTGCTCGTGCTGCTCACGGCGCTGTGGGTGCTCCAGGGCGGTCGGGGTGGTTCCCCACCCAACGCCGTCGCATCAGCGGGCTTTGATCGGGCGCTCTACCGCAGCACGATCGCGCTCCTCATCGCCGCGGCGATGTACCTGCTGGGCAAGAGCGGCTTCCTGGTCTCCGCGGTCTTCAGCGCGAGCCGGCAGTTGCAGCTGATCGTCACCTCGGTCTTCCTGCTGGGCTTCTCGATCTGCGAATTCATCGAGTCGTACTACCTGCACCGCGTCACCTGGCTGCGGCAGGTCAACCGGGCGCTCAGCGGACTGGCCATCGTGCTGGCCTTCGCGGGCGTCGCGGCGGTCTACAAGATCTACTCGCTGTGGCTCTTCGTCCTGGTCGTCTACGCGCTCGCGCTCGCGGCCCGCGACCTCGTAAAGCAGACGACCGTCTTCGGCCCGCTCGTCGCGACGGCCACCCTCATCGTCGCCGCGTCCGGCGTCAGCGATCTCCTCGGCGATCTCGACCTCGTCTATGCGCCGCGGCTCTTCACCTTCGCCATCGCCAACCTCGCCACCATGTCCGGCGTGGTGGTGGTGGGCGAGTTCCTCCAGCTCGCCCGGGAAAACACCCGGCTCTCGGCCTCGCTCCAGCTGCGCGCTGAAGAATTGGCCGACGCCCTGGTGAAGGCCGAAGAGGGCTCGCGCATCAAGAGCGAGTTCCTCGCCAACACCTCCCACGAGCTGCGCACCCCGCTCAACGCCATCATCAACATCCCCCAGGGGCTGCTCGAGCAGTTCCACGAAGTCCACCGCGTGCGCTGCAGTGCCTGCGCCGCCCTCTTCGAGCTCGAAGCGGGTGAAGCGACGCCCGCCACCTGCCCCTCGTGCGCCAAGCCGGCGCTGGCCGTCGAAGACAAGCTCTCGATGGAGCTCGCCCCCGAAGAGACCT
>JBBRUE010000015.1:0-21807 GCA_038248085.1 Myxococcales bacterium
GCATGAAGTCCACCAGCGACAGCGGCCGCGCCGCGGCGTGGAGGAACTCGCGCTCCGCGTAGGTCTCCCGCAGCTCCTGGTCGATGGGTACTTCCGGCCGGAGCCGCCCGCGAGTGGCGTCGGCGGTCAATCGTTCGACGTAGGTCTCGAAGCTGATCGGCACCTCGACGACGACGCAGCCCCGCAACGTGTCGGCGTGGTGCGAGAGAAACCCGCCACCGACTGCCACCACCAGCGCGGGGGGCAGCGAGCGGAAGGCCTCGCGCTCGGCGGTGCGGAAGCCACGTTGATCGGTCTCGACCCACGCCTTGAGCGGGCGGCCGTGACGGCGCTCGAGTTCCGCGTCGAGGTCGACCCCGGTGCGGCCCAGCGCCTTCGCCACGTGGGGCAGCATGCGGCTCTTCCCCGCGGCGCGGTGGCCGGCGAGCACGACCGTCACGTCGGCCGGGAGACCTTCCACCAGTTCGCCGCGACGACGCTCCCACTCGGCGCGGAGCACCGGCTGCAAGCGGGGATCGACTTCGTCAAACAGCGTCACCCCGGCTTTCTAGCGAGCAGGACCCAGCGCGGCGCTTGTTTTCGGCGTTCCCCGCGTGCGGGCCAGGGCTGACGAAGTGTTTCGCGGCAGCTAACGTGACGCCCATGCGCTGGTCGCTCCTCGCCGTCGTGCTGCTCGGTTGTCCCGCCCCGGTCGAGCCGACCGCGGGCGCGCCTTGCACCGCCGAGACGATCGGCCGCTGCGACAGCGAAGCGCCCCGGCTGCTGCAGTGCACGTCGGGCACGTTTCAGATCTACGCCGACTGCAAGGGGCCCCGCGGCTGCGCGGTGACCAGCGACACGGCCGACTGCGACACCTCGGGCAACTCGGTTGGCGACCGCTGCGCGCCGACGTCCGAGGGCAAGCTGCGGTGCGACCCCGACGGTGGCCTCAGAGCGCTCCGCTGCGTCGATGGGGGGCTCGGGGTGCTCTTCACGTGCGTCGCCCCCATGTTCTGCGGCCTCTTCGACGGCGGGTTGACCTGCGTCGACTGACGCGCCGGCTACTCCTTCGAGCCGAAGAAGTTGATCAGCGCGGTCTCGACGCGATCGGCGGGGGTTCCCTTCCCGGGGAAGGTGATCTGCAGCACCGGTGACTTCCCGTCGTGGGAGCCCACGAGGATGACGTCGGTCTCCTTGCCCGCGCCAGCCACGCAGCGCGCGGCCTCCGCACCCCGGTGACCTTTGTGCTTCATCGCCGCGAGCCGCACCGGGTACAGCCCGGGCTGCGGAGTGATCGTGCCCTCGACGAGGAGCTGCGCGATGACGCTGACGAGCTCCACCCCTGCGTCCTGCGACGCGGCGGGCACGCGGGTGAGCTCCAGCTCCGGGAACCCAAAGTGCTTGAGCCCGGCGGTCTTCAGGTCGACGCCGTCCGGGGTCGCGTCGAAGTACACCGTGATGTGCATCGACACGTCGGGGAACGACTTCTCCCAGCTGTCGACGCGCCGGGTCTTCCACGCGTCGATGGCGAGGTATTCCTGGGCGTCTTCGTCCCACAGCACGCCGCCGGTCGCCTGCGCCAGCGCCGCCATCACCTTCGAGACCTGGAGCAGCGAGCCGTCGCGCGGCGGCAGGGTCGCGGTGATGATCGTCGCGCGCTGGGTTGCGGGGAGCGCCTTCTTGACGGCGGCGGTCAACCCGCGGCCCTGCTCGATGGCGTCGCCGGTGATGACGCCGAACTCCTCGACCGGGACGTCGCGCAGCACCAGGTATGGGGGAATCGCCGAGACGGGGGCCTCGCCGTCGAAGATCTTCAGCTTGCTGCCCTTCGTCACCTTCTGGAGCGCCTTCCACGGGCTGACCTTCGCCGCGCTCACGTGGAAGATCGCGAACTCGGCCTCGGCCAACAACGGCGCCGCGTATTCCTCCGGCACTTCGGCGGTGTCGTCGGGATCGGTGGGCGGCGTCACGGTGGTCGAATCGGGTGAATCCGTGGGTTCGGCCGCCTCGGAAGGCTCTGACGAGTCGACCGGCTCGGGCGCGGGCTCGGGCTCCGGGCGGCTCCAGTCAGCCGACGTCACGGCGTCACGGGCGACGCCGACGAGCGCCAACGACCCGGCCGCCAGCGACCCCACGAAACACAGCGCGAAGAGACCGACGATGACGATCACCACGACGCGTTGGTTCATGCCGCGCATCGTGCAGCGCAGCCGAGCCGGAATCACGCGTCTTCGCCCGGGACGGACTCAGCCCAGGAGCGCGTCCCACTGCTGGGCGCTGGCGACGCTCTGCGCCCCGAGCGCCTTCACGGTCTCGTGGAACTTGAGCCCCGAAGCGCCGCCGACCACCACCTTCGAGTCCGCGGGCAGGGCCGCGAGGATCGTGGCGAGCGTCTCGCGGAAGGCCGGTTCGCCCGCGTCGCCGACGGCCGAGAGGGCGATGAGTTCGGGCGCGAGCGCGCGGGCCACCCGGCCGATGTGCTCGGGCGGCGTGCGCGCGCCCAGAAAGGTGACGCGCCAGCCGGCGTGACGGAACTTCAGGGCGACGCCCATCAGGCCGAGCTCGTGATCCTCGTCGGGGAAGCAAGCGCAGAGGACGTGCGCCTTCGCGCGCTTCGGGGCCTGGTGCAGCAGGGTCAACACGCGCTGCCGGGCCGCCTGGGTGACGAGGTGCTCTTCGGCGATGGTGAGCCGGCCTTCGTGCCAACGCTCGCCGACCTCGCGCTGAAGAGGCACCAGCACCTCCTCGAAGAACGCCACCGGGGGCAGCGAGGCCATCGCCTCGTCGAGCACCGCTTCGATCGTCTGTTGATCGAGCCGCTCGGCGGCGACCAGCACCTCCTGGCGCCAGCGTCCATATTGCTCGACCTGGGGCACCTTGCGCGGGAGCTCCTGCGCCTCGAGGTGCTCCTTCGCCTCCTTCTTGATGCGCGGGAGCAGGCGCACCGCGTCGGCGATCGACACGCCCTCCTCGGTCAGCTTCTTGAGGCGCTTGAGCACCTCGATGTCGGCCGGGGTGTACGCGCGGTAGCCCGAGGGGGTGCGCTTGGGGTTGATCACGCCATAGCGGCGCTCCCAGGCGCGGATCAGCCCCTCGCTGACGCCAGTCATCTCGGACGCGATGTGAATGCGGTACGTCAGATCCATCAGCGGTCGACTGCTCCAGAGGTGAGTGAAGTCCCAGACGGAGCCGGCAACCGCCGCACCGAGTCCCAACGCTCCTGCACGCTCGTGCGGCCGCGCACTGCCCGGGTGAACCCCTCGAGCGAGCGCGCCGACTGCACGCGGGCGTACACCTCGCCCAGGCCCTGCTCGAAGACGGCCAGCGGCCCCGGGGCGTGCGGTGTCCCCACCTCGATGAGCACGTCGGGGTGCTCGTGCTCGAGGAAGGCGTAGCGCAGCGCGATCGGTACGCAGCGCACGTCGGCGGTGCGCGCGAGCAACTCGACCCCGCGCTGCAGCGGACCCAGCGGCCCCTGCCCAGCGTGGATCTCGCCCTCGGGGAAGATCAGCAACGCCGCCTTCGGACGGCGCAGCACCTCGCGCGCGTAGCGGATGAAGCCCAGCGCGCTCTTCGGATCACCGCGCCGGACCCCCAGCGCGCCGATGCGGGTGTGGAAGCGGTACTTCGCGAGGTTCTCTTCTTCCATCACCGCGAAGGCGTTCCAGCCGGCGATCTGCCCGAGCTGGTGCGCCATGAACCCGTCCCAGAAGCTCGAGTGGTTGAGGTACGCAATGAGCCCGCCCTCGCTCGAGGGGAGCGAGCCGCGCACCCACACCCCGCGGAACGCGCGCTGCACCTTGCGGCGGATGTAGCGATCGAGCACCCAGGTGAAGGGGCCGCCCTTGGCGTCGCGGATCACGAGGCGCCCTCTTCGGTAGGAAGCGAGCGCATGCGGCCCCCCTCGACGAGCTCGAAGCGCCGGCCGCGCCAGGTGACGGTGGACCCCACGCGGATCGCCTCGAGCCAACAGGCGAAGAGCAGCACCTCGGCGAGCAGCCACTCGAAGCGCAGACCCGGCCGGCGATCGAGCCGGTTGGCCAGGGAGATGCGGGCCGCCACCAGGAAACACAGCGCCAGGGCGACGTGCGGCGTAGCCACCACCGAGGCGAGCACCATGATCAGCGGCGTAGGGGCGAAGAAGAGCGGCACCGAGGGAAAGAGCGCCGGCCGGTGCGCGCGGAGCACCTGCATCCACCGGGTGAAACGATCGAACACCGGCCTGATCGTCGCGGTGCGGGCCTGGGGAACCACGGCCGGCGCCGAAGCGAGCGCCACCGTGAGCCCACGTTCATGAAGCACCTGCGAGAGCTCGAGGTCCTCACCGATGCAGTCGGCGAGGCGCACCAACTCCGCGGCGGCGGTGGGGGTCAGCGCGATCGCCTTGCCGCAGATCGCCTTCGCGCCGGCGCTCATGACGTCGAGCACTTCGAAGCTGTGGTGCGACTGCACGAGCAGCCCGCGGTTGCAGCGGCCGGCGAGCGTGTCGTCGACTTCCGGTCGGGGTGCGGCGGAGGCGAGCGCGGCGCCCTCCTGTACCTCGTCGAGCAGCGAGGTGATCAGCGCGCCATCGACGCGCACGTCGGCGTCGACGCACAGCACCACCGTGTCGCGCTGCTGGGGCACGGTCGACAGCGCGTACGCGAGGTGCCCCACCTTGCGGTTCTTCGTCAGCGGGTCCGACGGGAGCCACCGCACGTTGGCCGATTGCAGCCGCGGGCGGAACGGCGAGAGCACCACGTGCGAGAGCTGGCCTGCGTAGTCGATCGGCGCGGCGAGGTTCTCGAGCTCGAGCGGCGTCGCCGCGTCGACCGGGCGCAGCAGCAGCACGTGGGGACGGCGCCGCACCCGCGCGCGCTTCTGCTCGACGCGGCCCTGCTTGACGAGGCGATACACGGCGACCCAGGTGAAGCCGCCGGCGAACACTGCCCAGAGGGTGATGAGCCAGCTCATGCGGCGCTCCCGTTGCGAGTCTTGAAGCTCGCCATCCACCGCACCGAGGGGCTGTGGAAGCGTCGAAAGTCGGCGACCTCGCCCAGCGCGTGCGCGTCGGCGGCGACGGTCTCGGAACGCGCGTAGAACGGCGACGACTCGAGGAGCATCGGCGTTCCCGGGAGCCCCAGCGCGCTCGGCACGCGAAGGCCCCAGGTGCTGCGGACCGTCTCGGCGGCGGGCAGCATCTGGCCTCGGCTGGTCGCTTCCCGCGAGCTGACCCGCACACAGTGGGAGGGGACGTCGGCCCACGGGCGGTAGGTGATCTCGGTGGCGTCGGGGCGGTGCACGCGGATCCAGTCCCAGCCCTTGAGATCGGTGCCCAGCGGGACGTCGCCGTGGTTGCCGTCGTGGTACCCGCGGCCCTCGAGCTGGAGTCCCTGGTTCTCGAGGCGCACCGTCGCCCGGCCCCGCGCCGCGATCGGACGCCAGCGGTGCGAGAGCCCCGGCACCAGCTCGATCTCCGGGTGGGTGGGGCCCTCGGGCGTGAAGTCGAGGCGCACGTGGGTGGGCGAGCCCCAGCCGGTCATCATGAAGGGCGTCGTCTTGTCCTTGATCTCGGCGGTCAGGCGGCCTTCGTCGTACTGGAGCCACGAGTCGCCGATGTTCAGGCGCTTCGCGTCGGCCGAGACGGAGACCTGCGCGTACTCGGTGAGCACCCACTGGCAGCGCACGCCCTTCTCGTAGAGCGCGAAGTTCACCGCGGCGTGTTCCCGCGGCAGCCCGCCCTTCTTGAGCGAGGTCGAGTACTTCGCCGAGAAGATGCTGCCGATCATGAAGATGAAGACGGCGGTGTAGTCGCCGGCGGCGACGTCGACGTAGTACCAGCGGTACGCCCCGCTCTGCTCCGGGAGCTCGATGCGGTTCATCGCGTACCTCCGAGGTGTTCGAGGGCCAGGCCCGCGGCGAAGTGGCCCGAGAGCATCACCAGCGGCACGCCGCCGCCCGGGTGCGTTCCGCCGCCGGCGAAGAAGACCCCACGATCACGCCCCTTGAGGTGGGGGCGGCGGAAGGGGCCGAACTTGCCGTGGGGGAGGAAGCCGTAGATCGATCCACCCGGGGCGCCCCGCGCGGCGAGGTCGAGCGGGGTGCGCTCGGCGAAGACCTCGAGCTCGACGCCGGCCAGCTCGGGAAACTGGGCGCGCAGCTGCGCGAGACACAGCGCCTGGAGCCGCTTCGCCTGCGCGGGCCACGTCTCGCGCGCCTGCGCTTCGTCGGTGAAGGCCGGCACGTTGACCATCACGAAGAGGCCGCTGCGGCCGTCGGGGGCCATGGTGCGATCGGTCGCCGCGGGGTGACAGACGTAGATCGTCGGGTCGGTGGGCACGACGCCCGAGAAGAGCTCCGCGAACTCGGCGGCGTAGTCCTTCGAGAAGACGATGAGGTGGTGCGGCAGCGAGACGCGCTTGGGGACGTCGACGAAGAAGACGTAGCCCGACATCGCCAGCGGCTCGTGCTCCCGACCGAGGACGGTGAGCGGGTCCTGGTTCACCACCACCGCGTCGAACGCCTCTTCGCCGCCCGCTGCGCCCGCGATGAACCCGGCGCCACGCTTCTCCCAACGGGCGCGGGTGTTGGTGTGAACGGTCACGCCCAGCCTCGCAACCGCCGCGGCCAGCGCCTTCACCAGCGCCCCCATGCCGCCCTCGACGTGGTGCACGCCGAACGCGCGCTCGAGGTGGGGGATCATCGCGAAGGCCGCGCTCGCCGAGTACGGGGACCCGCCGGTGTAGGTGGCGAAGCGCCCGGCGAACTGCTGGAGGTGCGGCGACTCGAAGTGCACGCGCGCGAGCTGGTCGAGCGTCGAGAGCTTGAGGCCGGTGAGCATCGTGCCGAGGCCGCGCTTGAGCACCCGGCCCATGAACGACGGCATGCCTTCATACGCAGCCTCGAGGTACGGCTCGCCCGCGGCGCGGTAGATGTTCTCGGCCTCGCGGTAGAAGTTCCGCAGGCCGGTTCCTTCGGCAGGGCCGAACTGGGCCGCGGACTGGGCTGAGCGCTCGAGGTCTTCCCAGCAGAAGAAGTCGCGGCCATCGGGGTAGCGGTACTGCGACTGCAGCCCGAGCCGATGGAAGGTGGGGAGGAGCTCTTCCGCGTCGAGCCGCTGGAACGTCTGGCGCACGGTGTCCGGCATGGTGAGCAGCGTCGGGCCGGTGTCGAGCGTCACGCCGGCGTGCGTCACCACCTGGGCCTTGCCGCCGAGGGTGTCGCTGCCTTCGAAGAGGGTGACTGCGTGGCCGGCGCGCGCGAGTTCGCCCGCGGCCGACAGACCACCGATGCCCCCTCCGATGACGGCGACGCGCTTCATCTCAGCTCTCCCTCGCCCCGCACCAGCGCGGAGTGGGTCGGGAGGGGCAGCAGCCGCTGCTTCGGGTTGGGGGTCACCAGCACGCCCGCCGCCAGCCGCAGCTTCCCGGCGAAGGACACCCGCGGGCGCGCCGAGAACACGTCGTAGTCTCGCGCCTCGATGACCTGGTTGATGTGCCCGTAGATCACCGACATCAGCCGCACCACGCGCTGGCTGCCGAAGCCCTGCAGATCGGGAATCCCCAGCTCCGCCCGCGCATAGAACTCGCGAGCCCGGGCGATCTGGAACTTCGCGAACCCGCGCCACGCGTCGGTCACCTGGCCACGCGCGAGGTCAGCCTCGGTCAGGCCGTGGGCCGCGAGCTCATCGGCCGGGAGGTACACGCGCCCGCGCGACAGGTCTTCCTTCACGTCCCTCAAGATGTTCGTCAGCTGCATGGCGACGCCGAGGTCGGCCGCGTACGGCAGGCAGCGCGCGTCGCGGTAGCCGAGCACCGGGGTCATCATCAGCCCGACCACGCCGGCGACGCGGTGACAGTAGAGGCGCAGCTCCTCGAAGTTCGCGTAGCGCGACTTGGTGAGATCCATCTCCATGCCGTTGAGCAGTTCCTGGAACGGGGTCTCGGGAATCCCGTAGCGCGTCACCGTGTCTCGGAACGCTTCGAACTCCGCGGGGTGCCAGGGGAGGTCCTTCACCTGGGCGCCCGACGCGTGGCCGTAGAGCGCCGACACGCTCGCGCGGGCCAGGGCCAGGCGCTCGTGGAGCTCGGCAGGCAGCGCGGTCGGGGCGATGGCCAGGCCGTCACCCGTGTTGTCCCCGTCGACGAGATCGTCGAGCCGGCGGCAGAACGCGTAGAGCGCGAAGGCGGCGCGGCGACGGGCGCCGAAGAGCCCCACCGAGGCGAAGTAGAACGACTTCGCGTGGTGGCGGGTGAGCGCCTTCGCGCGGGCGTGGCCTTCCTCGAGGAGCAGAGAGTTCATGAGGCTTCTGCCCTCACCCCGCCCTGCTCACCCTCGGGGGCGCGGGAGACCGCGACCACCGCGCGCTCCCGAATCGCCTGGACCGCGAGGTCTGCGCTGATCATCACCGTCGGCACGCCCGTGCCCGGCTGCACCGACGCCCCGCAGAAGAAGAGGTTCTCGATCTTCTCGTCCCACACCTTCGGGCGGAAGGGACCGATCTGGAACATGTTCTGCGCCAGGCCGAAGTTCGACCCGCGCTCGAGGTTGAGCGAGCTGGCCCAGTCGTCGGGGGTGATCACCCGCTCCACTTCGATGTCGCGCTCGAGGTCGGGCATGCCCAGCTCGGCGAGCCGCGCGAAGACCTTCGCCCGCACCTTGGGGCCTTCGATCTTCCAATCGAGGTGCTTGGCCTGGTGGGGCACCGGCACCAGCACGTAGAGCGCGTCTTTGCCTTCCGGCGCCATCGACGGGTCGAGGTGGGCGGGGGCGTTGACGTAGAAGCTGGGGTCTTCCGGTACCTGGAGCCGCTCGAAGATGTCGCCGAACGAGCCCTCGAAGTCGCGCCAGAAGAACATGTTGTGGTGCTGGAGCTCGTCGTACCGCCGGCGCGTGCCGAGGTAGAGCATGTAGCCCGACGAGGTGTACCGCTTCTTCTCGAGGCCCGGCTTCGCGCTCACCTTCGGATCGATGAGGTGCTTGTACGCCCACGGGTAGTCGGCGTTGCACACCACGACGTCGGCCTTCTCCACGCGCCCGTCTTCGAAGGCCACGCCCACCGCGCGGCCCTTCTCGATGACGATCTGCTTCACCTCCGAGCGGTAGTGGAAGGTCACCCCTTCTTCGCGGCACACGCGCTCGAGCGCCCGGGGAATCGCCCCCATGCCGCCCATCGGGTACCAGATGCCGACCGCCAGCTCGGTGTACGGCAGCAGCGAGAACACCGCCGGCGCCTCGTACGGGGACACCCCGAGGTACATCGTCTGGAACGACATCGTCTGCTGGATCCGCGGGTCCTTGAAGGCCTGGCTGACCTGGCCGAACAACGTGCGGTGCGCGCCGACCTCGAAGATGCGGGGGAGGTTCGACGGGGTGAGGAACTGGGCCACCGAGTCGAAGTGTTTGCCGACGAAGTGCTCCATCGAGACGTCGTGCCGCACCTGGCCCTTGGCGAGGAAGCGGAGGTAGCGCTCGAAGCTCCCCGGCTCGAGCCGCTCGAGCTCTTCGCGCATCTTCGTCAGCTCGCTGGTCAAGGTGAGCGTCGAGCCGTCGCGGAAGGTGACCTTGTAGTTGGGGTCGCAGCGCACCAGCTGGAGGTAGTCCGACAGCTTGCGGCCCACCGAGGCGAAGGTGCGCTCGAAGACGAAGGGCATCAGCATGATGGTCGGCCCGAGATCGAAGCGGAACCCGTCCAGCTCGACGCGGCCGCAGCGGCCTCCGGGCACGTCCTGCTTCTCGTGCACCTCGACCCGCCAGCCCTCGTGCGCGAGCTTCATCGCCGCGGTCAACCCGCCGACGCCCGCGCCCACCACGATGGCCGTGCGGCTGCGCATCAGGCGGCCCTCCGCTGGAGCTTCGCCATCAAGGCGTCGAGCACCGCGCTGGCCGCAGTGCCGTTGGTCGGCAGCGCCGCCAGGGTGCGCCGCGCGCCCCGGGTCATGCGGGCGATCACCCGCTCGGTCGCCGCGATGCCGCCGTGCTGGCGCACCAGCTGGCGCGCCTGGGCGAGGTGCGCCGGGGTCTTGTTCGGCGCCCGCCACAGCTGCTCGAGCTGCGCGCGGCCCGCGTCGTCGGCCCGCGTCCACGCGGCGATCACCGGGAAGGTGCGCTTGCCCTCGAGGAAGTCGCCGCCGCCGTCCTTGCCGGCCAGCTTGTCGTCGCCGAAGAGGCCGATCAGATCGTCGCGGAGCTGGAACGCCATGCCCACCTGCCGCCCCACCCGATCGAGCGCCTCGATCAGCGCGTCTGACGCGCCGCCGAGCATCGCGCCCGCCACCAGCGGCGCCACGAAGCCGTACTTCGCCGTCTTGAGGTGCGCGACCTTCAGCGTCTGGAAGAGGTTCACCTCGTCGAGCGGCGCGCGCGAGAGATCGATGTCGAGGTACTGGCCCGCGGCGGTGTGCCGGCAGATGGCCATCATGTACTTCGTCGCCTTCGCCGCGGCCGGCAGCCCGCTGCCGAGCATCCCCTCGACCGCGCGGGCGTAGAGGTGATCGCCCAGCACCACCGCGAGATCGTCGCCCACCTTGCCCGGCGACAGCACGCGGTGCAGCGTCGGCCCACCGCGCCGGGTCGCCGCGCGATCCGCCACGTCGTCGTGCACCAGCATGAAGGTGTGGAGCAGCTCGAGGGCCGCGGCGAATTCACGCACGCCCTGCGGCACGCCCTGCTGCAGCCCGCCCACCGCCAACGCCCACCCGGCCACCAGCAACGTCGGACGCACCCGCTTGGCCGGCCGCAGCGCATAGGCCCGCAGCTCCACCAGCGCGCGCGACCACCGCGGGTCGATGCTCTGCTCGTCTTCCAGCTCCAGGAGCGAGGCGAGCGTCTGCTCGAGCTCCAGGTGAAACGACGCCAACGCCGCTTCCGCGCTCAACGTCTGATTCATCGCGCTAATCACCGTCATTCGGGTGCCTCCTGTGGGACGGGAATCAGATGCGGCGGACGTCATCGCGTTGCAGGGTTTGTACATGCTCTGTATAGATTTCGTTCATGGTTACGTCAATGCGACGAAACACCAGGTACTTCAGCCACTTGGGGCTGAGCCTCGGCCTGGTGGCCCTCACCACAGCTGCATCGGAGCCCCCCATGGACGCCGTCGTCGAGACCTCGAATGGCGCCTCGGCGCACCTGGCGGCGCTGTGGAAGCGGCCGACCGTCCTCTTCTATGAGGACAAGGAATCGAGTCGCCTCAACCAGCACGTGAAGGACGCGCTCTTCGCCCGGGGCCAGTCGAAGGGCCTGCTCGACGCGGTGTCGGTGGTGGCGGTGGCGAACGTCGCGGCGTTCGACTGGTTCCCCGCGCGGAACTTCGTGCTGGCCGCGGTGCGCGAGGTGGAACGCGACGCGCACGTGCCGGTGTACCTCGACTTCAAGGGCGCCCTGGCCGCCGCGCCGTGGAACCTGCCGCCGAAGAGCTCGACGGTGCTGGTGCTCTCGGCCGACGGTCAGGTGGTGTGGCAAGTGAAGGGCCGGCTGAGCGCCGCCGAGGTCACCACCCTGTTCGAGGTGCTCGAGGCCCAGCTGGCCCGGTGACATTTGGCAGCAACGGTTTAGAGTCCGCCGCCATGCCACGACGCACACCGGCCAAGCGGGCCATCAAGCAGGACCGCGCGGTCAAGACCCGGCAAGACATCCTCAACTCGGCGATCACCCTCTTCGCGCGCCGCGGCATCCTCGCGACCACCATGGCGGAGCTGGCGCGGGCGATTCACATGACCCCCGGCGCGCTCTACTGGCACTTCCCCACCAAGGAAGACCTGTTGCTGGCGGCGGTCGACGAGCTGCACCAGCGCTTCGTGCGCAGCTTCGAGCCGCTGCTGCTCGAGATGATGAAGTGGCCGGCGCTCAAGCAGCTCGAGGCCTTCTGCAACCACACCGGGCAGTACCTGCAGGACGACCGCGAGCACGGCATCTTCTTCGGCATGGTGGGCGCCGAGGCCGCGGAGAACACCGAAGACGTCGCGGCCGCGCTGCGTGACGCGCTCGGGGTGTACGTGGCGGCGATCGAGCAGATGATCCGCTACGGCCAGGAGAAGACGAAGGAGTTCCGCACCGACGTCGACGCGCGCACCATGGCCAACGCGATCATCTTCGGGAACATCGGGCTGGTGGTGCAGCACAACCTGTTCCGCGACTCGTTGTCCTACGCGCCCATCGTGCAGTCGTTCCACGCGGTGCTGCTCAAGGGCATCCTCAAGTAGTCCGCGTCACTGCTTCGGCAGCTCGGCGAAGCGGGTGCTCAGCACGCAGCCGGCCCGGTAGCTCCAGAGGTCGACCTGGGTCAGCCACTCTTCCGGCTCGCGGCCCCGCGGGCTCTGGCGCACGAAGCTCTACTGCTGGAGTGCCGCGCGCTCCTGCACGTGGGTCCACGGCTCGCCCGGGTGGCTGGCGCCGCAGACGGCGTGAAACGCGCGGGAGTCGTCCAAGCTCTGGCCGCGCAACCAGGAGCCGCCAGCCAGCGAGGGGACCAACCCGGCGAGGACCCACCAGGGCCCCCGCCGGCGATGGACCTCGTCACCACTCACGGCGTGAGCGCGTGCAGGCCCATGGTGTTGTTGGTGAGCATCTCGGCCTCGCTGGTGGCCGGGAAGTGCAGCCACTGGCAGTCGGTGTCGTTGGTGCCCGCCGAGAGCGTCCAGTTGGTCGTCGGGGCGTGGACCGACCCCTTGCGGATGAGGATGGTGTTCACCGTCGCGTCCGTCACCCCGCACACCGCCCAGCCCAGCGCCGGTGCCGGCGGGCCGATGACGCCGACCTGGTCGATCACCGTCGTGCCCTGCGCGAGCGCGAAGGCGTCGTTGCCGTTGAAGCCGATCACCCCGTTCTTGACGTCGCAGAGCGCGTTGAACGACGCGACGATCGACGGCTGGCAGACGACGTAGGCATCACCGTCGTTGAGCACGCCCGTCAGGGGCAACGTGGCGTTGGGCGAGGCCCCGCCGTTCGCGTAGTTCCGCAGGGTGTACCCGGTGAGATCCACCACCGCCCCGGTGCCGTTGAAGATCTCGATGTACTTGTTGTTCGAGTTCCCCTCGCCGTACTCCGAGATGATCAGGTTGGTGGCCAGCGCTTGCGTCTGCACCGTGAGGGCCGACGTCGCAGTGTCGGCGCCCAGGGTGGCGGTCAGCGTCGCACTGCCAGTCGCCGCCGCATCGAGGGTGACGTTGAAGCTGGCGCTGGTGGCGTCAGCCGGCACGGTGACCGTCATCGGGGCCACGCCGAAGGTGTTCGGCACCAGCGAGACCGTGACGTCGGTCGCCGCCGGCGCGGGAATGTCGAGGCGCACGGTGAAGCTCCTGGAAGCGCCAGGGCTGATGGCCGCGGTGCCCGGGTCGACCGCCACCAGGCGCGCCGGCTCGGTGGCTCCGAGCACCCGCACCTGCGCCGTGCGCGTGTCGGCGCCCAGCGTGGCCGAGAGGGTGACCACCCCGCCGTCCGTGCTGGTCACCCCGGTGAGGGGCACCTCGGCGCTCAGCGTGCCGGTGGCCACGACGATGAGCCCACCGTCGCCGACGGTCACCTCGCCGCTCGAGGCCGTCACGGTGACGCCCATGTCGCTGAGCGCGTTGTTCGACATGCGGACGAAGAGCGGCGCGGGGAGCGTGGTGCTGGAACCCGCGCGCACGTAGACGAGCGCGGGCGAGAGACTGACGAGCGACGGCGGGCCCGACACGATGTCGGTGAGCCCACGGGGCTCGAGCTTGCTGTTGCCGTTGCGGTAGTTGAGCACGCCGGTGATCGACAGGAAGGTCTGGTTCACCACCGGCGGCGACACCAGGTACATGAAGTCGTTCACCAACAGCCCGCCGTCGACGACGAACTCGTTGGTCGGCGCCACGTCACCCGAGCCCGGAAGCGGGGCGATGTCGGTGACGGTGATGTTGTCTACGCGGACCAACACGGCCTCCAGGGCCGCCGCGCGCCCACCGTCGGTCGCGACATCGGCCGGGCTGACCACCACCGGGGCCGGCAGCGCATTGCCGCTGCTGAGCACGGTGACCCCACCGTCGCCCGCAGACAGCGCACCGGAGATCTGGATCTGGCCGCGGAAGTTGGCCGCCACCGTCGCGGGGATGTCGATGCGGTCACCCGCGCTCAGCCCCGAGCCCGGCGCGTAGGCGTAGACGCCCGAGAAGTTCTCGTTCACCCACACCGCGTCGATCGGACTGACCTGGAGGAAGAAGCCGCTGGTCGCCACCGCGGTGACGAGCACGTTGCGAAGCGCGACCGTCTGGCCGAGCGGCGTGGTGCCGTTCTTGATGGCGTAGATGGTCGTCGGGCAGCCGGCCGCACCCGGGTTGGCGTCGTTGGGGCACGGGTCGCAGGCGTCGCCCTTGCCGTCGCCGTCGGTGTCGGCCTGGGGGGCGGGGTTGGCGACCAGCGGGCAGTTGTCGATCGCGGTCGGCACGCCGTCGCCGTCGCGGTCGTTGGGATCGACGGCCGTGCAGGTGGTGGTGTTGGCGTTGAGCGGGCACGGGTCGCAGGCGTCGCCGAGGCCGTCACCGTCGCCGTCGGCCTGCACACCGTTGTTCAACGGGCGAATGGGGTTGAACACGCCCACGCAGTTGTCGCTGCCGTTGGCGATGCCGTCGTGGTCCATGTCGGTGCTGGCCGAGGTGTAGATGGAAGACGAGTTGACGCTGTTCGTCTGGCCGCTGCCCCAGCTCGCGGCGCGCTCGGGCACACAGGACGGCTCGTGGGTCGGCGTCGCGCCGCCACAGAAGAAGAGCGGGTACTGGGTGGCGGTGTTGAGCTGCGCGAGCGACATGCCGTTCGGCACGGCGGCGAAGGTCTTGGTGTCGGGCACGACGCACACCTTGCGGGGGGCGCCGCACACGTCGATGGCCTCACACTCGTTGGCCGCGTCGAAGGCGGCCACGAGGTCAGGCTCGCCGTACAGCACGGTGCCGCCGCGCATGGTCATCAGCACGTCCTGCGGCTCGGCCTCGATGACGGCGCGGTACGCCGACTTGCCGGCCTTGGGCGCGAAGATGGCGACGTCGGCCAGGAGGCCCACGCGCAGCCGCCCCAGCTTGCCCGACGCCTGCAGCGCATCGGCGCCGCCAGAGGTCACGGTGCGCCAGAGCTCTTCGTCGGTCAGCGCGGTGGCGAAGTAGCCGCTGTTGAGTTCGTCGGCGCAGCGCAGCTCGCGCAGGAGGTTCATCGAGCCCGAGATCAGCCAGTCGGTGCCGAGCGCCAGGTTCACGTTGGCCCGCCGCGCGACGGGAATGACGGCGGTGTCACCGTAAAGGGACACGTTGGAGCGCGGGCTCCAGACGAGCGAGGTGCCGGCGGTGGCCATCAGCGACAGGTCGTCAGGGGTCAGCGCGATGCCGTGCACGAAGGCCGACTTGGGGCCGACGATGGAGTTGGTCTTCGCGGCGAGGCAGAGGAACTCGTTGCGGGCGGCGGCGTTGATGCCTTCCGCGACGTGACCGAAGTACGCCGAGTCGGTGGGGACGAGCGTCCCGTCGTCGATGGCGGCGGGGCAGGCGGTCGGCGAGGTGATGGCCGTGCCGCCCGAGTCGTTGCAGGGGAAGGTCTCCGAGACGACGCCGCGCGCGCCGGTGATGGTGCCGAGCTGGCCCTGCGCAGGGGTGGTGTCGAGGTTGCGCAGCAGCCCGTTGAGCTGCGTCGACCAGGTTCCATGGGTGACGACGGAGGTGGTGCCCGCCATCACCTGGCGGAGTTCGGCGAAGCGATCGGCGTTGACCGGCTCGGTGACGCCCAGCGCGATCGTCTGCACGTTGGTGTGCCCCGCCTGGCCCTTGCGCCAGTTGTTGCGGTGCTCGAAGCGCTCGGCCACCTTGGTCGCCGCGGGAACGTAGGGCGGGTTCTGGTAGGTGAGGTGATCGTGCGCGTTGATGAGGCCGGGCGAGACGACCTGCCCGGGGCAGTCGATCCGCGTGGCGGTGCCCGCGCCGGCGGTGCAGTCCGCCGCGACGCAGGTGATGGTGCCAGTGCCGTCGATGAGCACCTGCCCCGCGACGAGCAACGTGTCGCCGAGGATGGTGCCGGTGATGAGCGTGCCTCCGGTGCCCGGCGTGATCTGGCAGCCGGGCGTCGTGGTGCCCCCGCCGGTCCCGCCGCCCGTCGAACCACCGCCCGTGCCGCCGCCGGTGGTGCCGCCGCCCGTGCCGCCGCCCGTCGAGCCGCCCCCACCGCCGGTGACCGCGCCGCCGCCCGTTCCGCCGCCGGTGGCCTCGGTGGTCCGGCAATCAGACTCGCAGCCGTCGCCCGGCGTGGTGTTGCCGTCGTCGCAGGCCTCGCCGGTCTCGACGATGGCGTTGCCACACACGGCACGCGGGTTCGGACAGCCGATCAGCAGGGCGCCACAGACGGCGCTGAGGATTGCGACACGAAGGTGTTGGGTCATGGAGTTCCTTCCAGGTGCGGTGAAACCGGCCAGAGGGGCCTTCTAACGACATGGGCGCCATAAACACAGCGCCCCGGCCAGGGAAGGCCGGAGCGCCGTTGTCACACGCAGAAGCCGCGCTGCGTCAGCGGGGCAGGATGTTGAACTCGACGCGGCGGTTGTTCTCGCGCCCCTTCGGGGTGGTGTTGTCGTCGGCCGGGCGATCGGGCCCGAAGCCCACGGGCTTGAGGCGGTCAGCGGCCACACCCTTCTTCACCAGGTAGTCGATCACCGCCTGGGCCCGCTCGGCCGAGAGTGTGCGGTTGAACGCGGCGTCGCCGGTGTTGTCGGTGTGCCCTTCGATCTGCACCAGGGCGATCTCGGCGTGCGCCACGAGCACCCCGGCGACCTGGTCGAGCAGCGTGTTGGAGCGCGCCTGGATGCTCGCCTTGCTCGTGTCGAAGAAGACCTTGTCTTTGATCATCAGCTTCTCGGGCGTGATGATCACCAGCTGCTTCTTCGCGGCCGGACAGCCCTGGTTGTCAGCGGGGCCCGCCTCGTTGATGCAGTTGTCGAGGTTGTCGGCCACGCCGTCCTTGTCGGTGTCGGGGTACGGGCAGCCCTTGTTCGACGCCGGGCCCTTCACGTCTTTGCAGGCGTCGAGGCGATCGACGGTGCCGTCCTGGTCGGTGTCGACGTCGGGACAGCCCTTGTTCTCGGGCACGCCCTTCACGTCGAGGCACGCGTCGAGGCGATCGACGACGCCATCGCCGTCCTTGTCGGAGTCGGAGCAGCCGTTGTTGTCGGGCGAGCCCTTGACCAGCGGGCACTTGTCCTTCTCGTCGAGCACGCCGTCCGCATCGGCGTCAGACTCCGGGCAGCCGTCGTCGTCGGCGATGCCGTCCTTGTCTTCGGCCTTGTCAGGGCACTTGTCGGCGGCGTCTTCGATGCCGTCCTTGTCGTTGTCCTTGTCGGGGCAGCCGTCGGCGTCTTCGAAGCCGTCCTTGTCCTCGGCCTCGTCGATGCACTTGTCGTCATCGCCCTTGATGCCGTCGCCGTCGTAGTCGGCCTCGGCCGGGGTGGTCTGGGGCGCGCCGATGGTGAACGAGAGGCCGAACAGCAGCACCGAGTGCGGGCTGACGTCGAGCACCGGGCGCTGGCCGAAGAACATGAACTTCGCGAAGGGGCCGACGGAGAGCCCCTCGAGAATGGAGAAATTCGCGCCGAGGCCGACGTCGAAGCCGGGGCCGAAGCCGCCCGACGAGAAGGTGAAGTGCGCGTCAGCCCAGGCGTTGCCCCACAGGTTGCCGCTGCGCTTCTGGCCGGGGTTGAAGAAGTAGCCCTGCTCGTCATTGAAGAGCCGCAGGCGCGCGCCGATGCCGCCGCCGAAGATCGAGCCATCTTCGAAGTAGGTGCGATCGGCGGCCGAGGCGCCGAAGAACTCGATCTGGGGCGCGATCGGCCCGAGGGTCTTGATCAGCGTGGTGTCGACCTTCAGCGCGGCGCCGGTGATGAGCTTCGACTTGTCCAGGCCCGTGCCGACCATCGGGTCCAGGTGGAAGTTCACCGCGGCCTGTTCAGCCAGAGAAGGCGTCGCGGCAACGAAGGCCACGACAAGCAAGACACGCACGCGCATGGGGTCACTCCAATGGGGAAAAGCGCGCGCACCCTAGGCGCAGACCTGCGACACGGCCAAGCCCTATTTCCAGTCGTTTCGGCGGGCGCGGCGGCCGAGGAACACGAGGCTGATCAGGGCGAACAGGCCCTCGGCGCCGCTGCTGCAACCGCACCCCGCCGACGTGCCGAGCCGGGGTGGAATCAGGCTGAGCGTCACCACCGGCAAGGGGCCGGCATCGACGGTCGAGCCACCGCCGCCCCCGGCGCCTGCGTCGCTCATCGAGCCACCGCCGCCACCGCCGCCACCGCCGCCGCCGCCCGCGGCCCCTCCACCGCCTCCCGTCGCGCCTCCACCGCCACCGGTGCCGGCGTCGACAGGCACGACGAAGCAGGCCGAGACGTGGGTGGGACGGGTGGTGGCGCAGCTGGTGGGCGTGGCACAGCTCGGCTCGGGCAGCGTGTTGGGGCTGCTGGTGGTGCCGACGTCGGCGAGCTTCGGGTAGGCGAACTGCACCGGGGTCCAGTGGGCCGCGGAAGGGGGGTACTCCATGTAGCCGAAGACCTTCTCCTGGTACGGCGCCGCGCCGCCAGCCGCGGGGCGGTAGACGCCGCGCGTCGTGCTGAAGGTCGGGTTGTTCGGGTTGTTGGAGTACGCGAGCCCGTTGTACGCCCACGTCGCGCTGTACCAGTGCTCGATGATCGAAGGCTGGTTGTCGCCGACGCACCGGGTGGCCCGCCACTTGTCCGCGAGGATGCGGGTGCCAGTGGCGAGGTTGTAGGTGGCGTTGGAGGCGACGCGCGATCGATCGAAGCTCGGCGCCTCCCCGGTGTGCATGCCGCTGGTCACCTGGCCGATGCCGTAGCCGCAGTCGAACGAGATGATGGTGCGCGAGAGACCGCCCACCTGGTCCGCCGGTGTGCTGGGCACGCAGAACTGCTTCCAGCCCGACTCGACATAGGTGATCGCCTTGAGGAGCTCACAGGGGAACTTCGCGGCCACCGGCGTCGAAGGCATCGGCTTGCCACAGCCCGCACCGATGTCCGGCACCGACGGGCCAGCGCTGCCCCACGCCGCGGGGCCCTGGGAGACGAGCTGGAAGATGGTCTGCCACTGGGCGACGGTGGGGTTGGTGCCGGCCACCGCCTCGACGCCGCAGCGGTAGGTGTTGGCCGTGCTGCTGAGCGTGTAGCAGGGGCAGTACTGCGCGCGCGCCAGCCCGCTGATCAGCAGCGCGGCGAGGATCACCAGGCCCCTCACGGGATCACCCCCGCCACGTCGAGCCGGGACTCGGGCGGCGCCCGGACGGGCAGCGACTGGGCGCCGCGGAGCACGAAGATCGAGGGGAAGTCGCCAGGCCGCTCGTGGAGACCGACGAGGTACCCCGCGCGCTCGAAGCGGATCCGCTCGAAGCCTGGGCCCTGCGCCGGCAGCCCGTCCTTCCCGTCCAGCGCGCTCAGGCCGAGCCCTTCGCCCGCGCTGATCAGCACCCGGCCGTCGGCGCGCACCGCGGGGAGCAGCGTCACCTCCGGGCCGGTCGCCAGCGTGTGCCGCGCGCCGTCGACGAGGGAGACCTCTTCCACGTGCCAGCCTTCCCCGCCCTGGGTGAAGAGGACGCGCCGCCGGGGAGCATCGACGACGAAGTCGTGCGCGAAGGGCGCCATCGAGGGGAGCACCTCGCGCCGCGCAAAGGTGTCGACGTGGAGCGCGAAGAGCCGGGCCGCGTCGGGGGCGACCTCGTAGATGATCAGCTCGCGCCCCAGCGCTCCGGCGAGGAAGGTGGCGTAGCCCTGGGTCGAATAGAGCGTGCGCACCTTCGCCGTGCGCGGATCGATCTCATCGACGGTGAGCGCATCGACGCGCATCACCCCGCCCGTCTCGACGCCGGCCCGGCCCCGCGAGACGAACACCCGGCCCTCGGCGGTCACCAGCGGGCGGGATCCGTAGGCGAGCGACTCCGCCAAGACGCGCGCAGGCTGGCCCGCTTCGAGGCGCAGCAGCGCGGTGGCGAACGAGAGATCACCGGTCGCCCGCATCGAGGCCGAGGCGACCACGGTCCGCGTTCCCGGGAGCACGCTGCCAAGCACCGGGCTGCCATCGCCATGCGAGAAGCGGACGACGGGCTCGGTGAGCTCGCTGGCGCCGGCGCGTTGAAAGCGGAGTTCTCCGACGTCCCCGCGCGAGCTCAACACGGCGAGCTCGGGCGCAGCGGAGAGGGCCAGCACGACGAAGACGGAGATCATTGAGGGTTCTTTAGCTGAATCCGCTGGGCTGCGCGGCGAGCGTCTCTCGATTCGACCCTGGTGATTCTACGGGGCGAGCAGGCGGCGGCCGTCCTTCGTGCGCGCGGCCGTCGCGTCGTCGGGGAAGCCCTTCGCGCGATCCCACAACTGGCAGGTGACGACCTCGTGCGCCTGGTCGAGGCCTTCGCAGTAGCTGGTGAAGAGACAGCGGCGGATCTCCGCGCCCTTGCCGGTCCGCAGCTTCAGGAACCAGTCGGGGTCAGCCAGTGACTGGCGAGCGCTGGCGACCGCGTCGGCTTCGCCTGCAGCCAGCACCGCTTCGGCCTGGGTGAAGGTGGCGATGCCTCCGCAGCAGACGATCGGCGTGGCGAAGCCGGCGCTCACGACCGCGCGCTTCACCTCGGCCACCGCCTCGACGTTGCGACCCCACGGCACCGCGAGCTTCGTGGTGGGCATGCACTCGTGACCCGAGGGCCCGGTGTACGGGTAGACCGCCGCGCCGACCTTCGGCTGCTTCGCGTCTTCGAACTTTCCTCCGCGAGAGAGGGAGAGGAAGTCCATACCAGCGCGCGCGAACTCCACGCCGAAGAACGCCGCGTCGCCGGGGCGATGGCCGCCCTCGATGATCTCATCGGCGAGGAAGCGGCAGCCGACCGCGGTCTGCGCGGGCACCGCAGCGCGCGTCGCACGGAAGACCTCGAGGGGCAGCCGCACCCGCTGCTCGCGCGCCCCACCGTAGCCGTCGTCGCGGGTGTTCAGCGCCGAGAGGAACGAAGCCATGGTGTACGCGTGCGCGAAGTGGAGCTCGACGCCGTCGAACCCCGCCCGGGCACAGCGCGCGGCCGCGGCGGCGAAGAGCGGAGGCAGCGTGCGTGGCAGCTCGGCGATGTGCGGCAGGTGCGTGTCGGTCACCCGCTCGCGCAACCCGAAGCGCATCGCGTCGAACTCGCGGCCCGGGAGCAGCGCGCGCAGCGCCTCGTCATCGAGGGTCGAGAGGTGGGCTCGCACCGCCGCGTCGTCGTCGAGGCCCACCGCGGCGCGCAGCTCGGGGGTGACGGTGAGGAAGCGGGTGAGGAACGCCTCGCGCGCAGGACGGCGCTTGATGGCGAGGAAGTCGATCAGCTGAATGAAGAGCTTCGTCTCGCCGCCGCTCGCGCGCTTCACCGCGTCGACGAGCCGCGAGAGTCCCTCGACGCAGCGATCGTCCCCCGCGCGGAGGAGCGGACCGGAGGGCACGTCGCGAATGCCGGTCGCCTCGACCACCAGCACCCCGGGGCGGCCGCGGGCGAAGCGCTCGTACCAGGCGATGACTTCGGGGGTGACCTCGCCCGCCTCGTTCGAGCGCCAGGGCACCATCGCGGGGACCCAGGTGCGCGTTTGCGCCGTGACGGGCCCGAGGGTCAGCGGCTGAAACCAGCGGGCGGCCTTCGCCTCGTCGGCGGTCGGCCAGCTCGGCACGGGGAGCAGCTTCTCTCGGCGCTTGTCACTCACGATCGGCGACGGGGCTTACTCCATCGACGCGCAGCCCTGAGGGCGAACGAACTTCTGACCCGACCTTTCCGTGACTCGGGAACCTCGACGACGAGGCGCGGGGTCACCGGCGAGGGGTCTGCCGACGCATACCCACTGGTGAC
>JBBRUE010000016.1:0-21333 GCA_038248085.1 Myxococcales bacterium
GCAAGGGCCCGGGCGTGTCGATCGCCGAGGTCGAGCGCTTCGACGTCTCGCAGGGCACGTGGGTGACCCTTCCTCCGATGTCCGAGCCGCGGCAGCGCACGGCGGTCATCGCCGAGGCGGCCGACGCGGGGCTGATCGTCATCGGTGGGCAGACCGCGACCTCGTCGACCAACTACGCCGAGACCTGGCACCCCGGCCTGGCGGAGTGGAAGCCCTTCGAGAACCACCTCTCGATGTCGCTCTCGTCGCACACCGGCACGCGGCTGCCCTCGGGAGACCTGGTGGTGATCGGCGGGGAGCCTCCCAACGCGGTCGACACCCCGCGCGTGCAGCGGTGGCTCGTCGCGAGCAAGGCGTGGTGTCTCGCCGGCGAGCTCGCCACCGGTCGCAAGCAGCACACCGCCACGCTGCTCGACGACGGGCGGGTGCTGGTGGTGGGTGGGACCTCGAGCGGGTTGCCAGAGAAGACCGCGGAGCTGTGGTCGCCGAAGCCCGGCAAGTGCGAGGAGCCGCCGGGCGTGTCGATGGGTTGGTAGGGTTTCGAAGCGGGAGGCAGCGGCGTGGGTGACGCGGGGTTGTTCGAACGGATCGTGGAGGTGCAGTCGGCCTTCATCGGCGGGGCCCCGGTCGACGAGGTCTGTCAGCGGGTGCTCGAGGCCTGCGTCGAGGCGGTGGGCGCCGAGGCCGCGGTGCTCCGGGAACTCGACGTCACGCTGGCCTGCATCGACGAGCCGCAGCGCCTCGCGCTGGAGGCCTTCGGGACGCCGACGCCTGCTTCGAGACGGCGCGCCCACCAGGCTGGAGTGGGGCACCTGCTGGCGCTGCCCTGCATCGAGGCCGGGGTCGTCGTCGGGGGGCTGGTGCTCGCGTCGCCGCGGGAGATCGCCGAGGTCGACGCCGACCGGCTGGCGCCCCTCGTCGCGGCGGTCGCGCGGCTGCTGACGTCTGGGCTGGCCGCGCGTCGCCGGCTCGAAGCCCAGGCGCGGGAGGTCGCCGACGCGGTGGCGGCGGTCACCGACGGGGCCTTCGAGTACGAGATCCCCACCGGGGTCATTCGCTACAGCGCCCGCTTTCTCGAGATGCTGGGGCTCGAGGCGCCCGGGCCGTCGGTTGGGGAATGGGCGGCGATGACGCACCCCGAAGACGCCGTGCGGCAGAACGCCGCGCTCGAAGCGCACTACTTCGGCCGCGCGCCGCTGTACCAGGCCGAGTACCGGTGCCGGCACGCCCGTACCGGCTCGGGGGTGTGGCTCGCGGTGCCCGGGCGCATCGTCGAGCGCCGCGCCGACGGCACGCCGGTCAAGCTGCTGGGGAGCCACATCGACATCAGCGCGCGCAAGGAGCTCGAGGCGCAGCTCGCCCGGACCGATCGCCTGTCGTCGCTGGGGACGATGGCCGCGGGCATGGCGCACGAAATCAACAACCCGCTCGCCTTCATGCGCGCGAACCTCGAGTTCGTGCGCCACCAGTTGGTGACGCCGCTGGCGCCCGAGGCGGTCGCGGAGGTCGATCTCGCGCTCGAGGAGACGCTGGAGGGGGCGACGCGCATCGGGCGCATCGTGCAGGGGCTGCGGCTGTTCTCGACGACCTCGCGCGAGGAGCGCAAGCCGGTGGAGGTCGCCGAGGTGGTGCGCGCGGCGCTGCGGCTGTCCGGTGCCATGTTGTCGGGCCGCGCGCCGGTGGTGACCGAGGTGCCCGACGGGTTGGTGGTGCTCGGCGATGAGCATGAGCTGGTGCAGGTGCTGGTGAACTTGTTGATCAATGCGGCCCAGGCCTTGCCGCCGAGCAGCCGGGTGCCCCAGGAGGTGCGGGTCACCGCGCGGGTCGAGGCGGGCCTGGTGCACCTCGAGGTGCTCGACACCGGCCGGGGCGTCCCTTCCGAGCACCTGCGCCGCGTCTTCGACCCGTTCTTCACCACCAAGCCGCTGGGGGAGGGGACGGGCCTGGGCCTCGCCATCTGCCATAGCTTGATCACCGCGCACGGTGGCGACATCTCGCTCGCCAACCGGCCCGAGGGCGGCTGCTGCGTGACGGTGCGGCTGCCCGCGGCGACGTGGCGCTCGCTCGACACGCCGATCCCGACTGCGGCGGTGACTGCCCCCGCGCTCCGGGCACGGGTGCTGGTGATCGACGACGAGCCGTTGATGCGCAGCGCGCTGCAGCGTGGGCTCGGGGCGGACCACGACGTGGTGCTCGCGGCGGGGGGGCACGAGGCGCTGGGCATGATGCAACGCGACGCGCGATGGCACGTGGTGCTGTGCGACGTGATGATGGGCAGCATGAGCGGGCTCGAGTTGCTCGAGCGCGTGCGGGAGCAGGTGCCGCACCTCGCCGAGCGGGTCGTCTTCCTCACCGGCGGTGCGTACGACCCCGAACTTCGACGTCGCCTCGAGGCGTTGCCGCATGAGCGGCTGGAGAAGCCGGTGTCTTTGTTGGCGCTGCGCGACGTCATTCGCCGCCGGGTCGAGAGCACGCAGCTGGAGCCGGTGGTCGTGTTGGGGACGTGACGGTCGCCAGGGCGCATACCCATTGGTGACAAACAGCAGCGTGAGGCCGTGCGTCGGAGAGCGCCCCCCGGTTTGTCACCAATGGGTATGCGTCCGGCGACCCCCGTGGAGGGACCGCACCCCGAGTCGAAGCCTGCACACGTGAGTCACGGGTGCTCGGTTCGTGGGGCTGCTCCGGCCGAGGCACGGTGCTCGGCACCCTCACCCGCGGCCCCCATGCAGGCGCGCGCTGGTGCCGATTCGAGCGCCTGCCGCTGAGGCCTCCGGTCACGTCGACGGGAACACGACGAGCCGGCCGGGGAAGCCGAGATCGCGCAGCGCCCACAGCCGCTCGGGGACCTCGTCGAGGGTGATCAACTCCATCACGGGCTTCACCTTGCCCGAGAACACCAGCCCGAGGCCCTCGTCGAGATCCTCCCGCGTGCCGAGCAACCCCGCGGTCAGCGTCAGCCCGCGCCACACGAGGTCAGCGACCGCGAGATCGATGCGCCCGGTGGGGCTCGAGCCGGCGAGCGCGAGCCGGCCGCCTCCGCGCAACAACCGCACTGCCTGCTGCAGCGCCTGCGTCGAGGGCGTGCACACCACCGCCGCGTCGACCGGGCCGTCGAGCGGCTTCGCGCCCAGGCGCCGCGCGAGGGCCATGCGCTCTGGCACCGCGTCGGTCGCGAAGACCTCGTGGTTCAGCGCGCGCGCGACCTGCACCACCAGGTGGCCCACGCCGCCCGAACCAAACACCGCGACGCGCGAAGGCTGCACCAGGTGCAACGCCCGCACCGCACCGACCGCCGTCCACAGCGAGCCACCGCACAACGCGAGCGTCGCGGCGAGGTCCCGGGGCAGCGGCTCGGGCAGCGGGAGCACCCCCACCGGCAGCTCGAGCGGCACCAGTGAGGCCTCGCGCGCGACGAGATGGGTCCCCAGCGCGCCGTCGGCGTGCATCCCGCGCCACGACACCTCCGGGCAGTGCCGCGCATCGTGGCCCCGGCACGCGGTACAGGTGCCGCAGCTCGCGGCGACGGGCGTCACCAGCACGCGCTCTCCGACCTTCAGCCGCGAGCCCGGCCCCACGGCCTCGATCACCCCGACTGCCTCGTGGCCCGGCACCAGCGGCAGCCGCGGCGGCACGTCGAGCGTCAGCAGGTTCCAGTCGAGCTGCCCCAGCGCACAGGCCTCGACGCGCACCAACACCTCGCCCCGTGCCGGCGCCGGTAGCGCGACGTCGACGAGGTGAACCGCTTCTTTCGCGTGCGTGAGGTGAATGAGGCGGGCCACGGAGCGCCATCTGCCTCACTCCCCCCTCAGAAACAAGGCGCCGACACCGCTGTGGCGCGCTTCGAGCCGTGGGGTATGAGCGCCCGCCCATGAGCGACAAGTCAGCCTTCATCACGCGCGGCATCGCCGCCTACGCGCGCCTCCTCGTGAACGCCCCGGGGAAGGTCCTGCTCGGCCTCGTCGCGCTGGGCATCGCCGGCACGCTGCTCACCATGCAGCTCTCCATCGAGCCCGACCAGCTCTCGTTGATCAGCCAGGATCTCCCCGAGGTGAAGGAGGTCAAGCGGGTCATCGACATGGTCGGAGGCGCCGGCTACCTCCAGCTCGCGCTGCGCGCCGACGACCCCGAGGGGCTCAAGAAGCTGTCCGACGCGATCAACGAGACGCTCACCGCCGCGAAGCTGCCCGACGGCACGCCCTACGTGCGCTTCATCACCTACAAGGTGCCGATCGAGTTCGTGCAGGAGAACATGGTGCTGTTCATTCGCACCGAGGACCTCGTCGAGGGCAAGAAGCGCATCAACGCCTACCTCAAGGACCAGCTGCGGCGGAACAACCCGTTCTTCATCGAGCTCCGCAAGACCGAGCCGGTGAAGCTCGACCTGACCGACCTCATCAACAAATACAGCTCAATCGGCAAGAAGAGCATCCGAGACGACTATTACATCTCAGATGACAAGAAGATGATGATGATCCTCATCAAACCGATGTGGAACTCCACGTTGCTGCCGAAGACGAAGGACTTCATCGACGTGATGACCGGGGGCGCGGCGATCGGCGCCCCGCTGACGAAGGGGCTGCTCTTCGACGCGGCGAAGAAGTCCGGGGTGGAGCTGGTCGAGGACTACCAGTTGATGGGCGACGCCAAGCGCGTGGCCTTCGGCTTCACCGGTTCGTACAAGACCAGCGTCGACGACAACTACGCGATGACCGAGTCGCTCGACGACGTGTTTGTCTTTGCGTTCCTGTTCATCACGATCATCACCACCCTCTTCTTCCGCAAGTGGGCGCCGACGCTGATCGTGATCTCCGGCATGGCGCTGGGCACCATTCTCACCATGGGCTTCGCGCGGCTGACGCTCGGCCAGCTCAACCTGGTGACCAGCATCATCGGCGCGATCCTGATGGGCTTCGGCATCGACTACGGCATCCACTTCATCTACCGCACGCGCATCGAGCTCGGCATGGGCAAGGCGTGGAACAAGGCGATCAACGACGCGATCGTCAACGCCGGCCGCCCCGCGCTGATCGCCGCCATCGTCACCGCCGGCAGCTTCTTCGTGCTGCTCGTCTCGCAGTTCCGCGGCTTCTCACAGTTCGGCTTTCTCGCGGGCTTCGGCACGTTGATCATCGGCCTGACCCTCTTCTCGTGGAGCCCGGCGATCCTCGCGCTGGCGGGCCACTACGACCCCGCGCTTCCGGCGAAGCTCATCGGGGTGATGAAGCCGCCGTCGGCCGATCTCCTCTCGGGCAAGACGCGCATCCCCTCGCCGAAGTTGATGCTCGCCGCCGCCGTGGCGCTGGTCGGGCTGGTCTGCGCGTTCGCCGTGCCGTGGGTCGACTTCCCCATTCCCAGGGACCGCGAGATGACGCTGTGGGAGCGATTCTCGGACGGCGTGCGCTTCAATTACAACACCCGCGCGCTGGCGCCGGTCGACCAGCCGTCGATCAAGCTGCAGGACGAGATCAACGACCGGTTCAAGATCAGCTCCGACCCGATCGCCGTGTATACGAAGACCCTCGAGGAGACGAAGGACATCTGGGACGCGATGACCGACGACCCCGATCACAACTTCACCGTCGACATGTCTCGCTTCCCCGCGGTCGACCAGGTGGTCAGCATCTTCAGCTTCACCCCGCCGCCGAAGACCGCCGAGGCCAACGCCAAGGTGCTCGCCGAGTGGCGCGAGGAGCTGAAGGACATCGAGGTCGAGTCGCTCCCGCCCGAGATGCAGGAGAAGGCCGCGTTCTTCAAGCGGGTGCTCGACAAGAAGCCCTTCGACGTCAACGGCGTGCCGGAGATCTACGCCAGCCTCTTCCGCAACCTGCCCACCTCGAAGCCGGAGAACCACGGCTACCTCACCTTCCTCTACCCGAAGGTCGATCTGTGGGACGGCAAGAACCTGATGCTCTTCGCCGACCAGACCAACCTCATCGAGGGCAAGAGCGGCAAGAAGTACCAGTCGGCCGGCCTCGCCATTCTCTACGCGAAGCTCGCGCGCATCGTGCTCTTCGACGCCAAGCTCACCGTGCTGCTCGCGGCGCTGTGGATTTTGGTGATGCACTACCTCGACTTCCGCTCGGTGAAGCTGGCGCTGGCGTCGGTGCTCCCGCTGGGCATCGGGTTGTGGATGATGCTCGGCCTGTTGAGCATCACCAACCACCGGCTCAACTTCATGAACCTGGTGATCCTCCCCATCCTCCTCGGGTTCGGGGTGAGCCACGGCCTGTACCTGCTGCACCGCTTCCTCGAGGGCACCTCGCCGATGGTCGCGCTGCGCAGCGTGGGGGCCGCGGTCGCCAGCTCGACGCTCACCGCCATCGCCGGCTTCGCCTCGCTCTTCTTCGCCCAGCACCAGGGCCTGCGGAGCATCGGCTACGTCGCCTGCCTCGGCCTCGGCACCACCCTCGTGGTCAGCTTCACCGTGCTCGCGGCGGTGCTGCAGATCATCTACGACCGGCAGGGCCTCCAGCAGCTCGGGGCCGACGAACCCAGGCCCTGAGCCTCATCCGTTAAAACAGAGGCCGTCTTGCATGACGGATGAACGTCCGTTACGGTGGACGCCATGTCGACCCAGGCGATCCCCGGCTTCGTTCGTCGTGCTGACCCGTACAAAGACCTGCTGGTGATCGACGCGCGGGCCCCGCGCTTCAACCAGGCGGTGGTGGCGAGCGGGGCGCTGCTCGCGGTGCTCACCGGGTTCTGGCCGATCTTCGCGGTCCTCGGCGCGCAGCTCGCGGTGAGCGTGCGCTTCGGGCGCAAGTACTGCCTGCCGTGCTTGTTCTACTTCGAGGTGGTGCAGCCGCGCTTCGGTGAGGGCGAGCTCGAAGACAGCCGCGCCCCGCGCTTCGCGAACATCATCGGGGCGGTGTTCCTCCTCTCGGCGGCGCTGTTCTCGGCGGCCGGCTTCCCGGCAGTCGGCGGCGTGCTGGGCGGCATCGTCGCGGCGCTGGCGGGGCTCGCGGTCTCCACCGGCCTGTGCGTGGGCTGCGAGGTCTACAAGGTGCTGGCGAAGGTGCGCGGCATCAAGGGCGGCCTGCTCGAGCGCATCGACCTCGAGCAGCTCGGCGTGCTGCCCGAAGAGAACCTGGTGGTGCTCTTCACCCACCCGCTGTGCAGCGAGTGCCACGAGGTGAAGCCGCGGCTCGAGCGCGAGGGCCGCCGGGTCATCTCCATCGACGTGTCGAAGCGGAAGGACCTCGCCAAGAAGTACGGCGTGACGCTGGTGCCGCTGGCGATCACCGTCGGGGTCGATGGCCGGGTGCACGGCCGCTCTCGCTGAGTCGATCTCCCCGCCTCACCCGCCGAGCTGTACGGCCTTCCCCACGAAGGGGTTCGCCTCGCACGACTCGACGAGGAAGTCGGCCACGTCGGCCCGGGAGATCGATGACGGCACCGACTCCAGCGCCGCGGTCTTCACGTACTTTCCCTGCGCTGGGCCGTCGGTCAGCCGCGTGGGGCGGGCGATGACGAACTCGAGGCCGCTCTGCTTCACCAGCGCCTCCTGCACGTCGTGGTCGGCGAAGGCTCGCTTGAGCAACCCGTCGATGACGAAGGTGCGTATGAACCAGTTCGCGGTGACGCGGCTGTCGCCCGCCCCCTGCGCGCTGAGCACCACGAGACGCTTCACGCCGCTGGCCTTCATCGCCTCGACGCAGAACCGGGTGCCGCGCGAGAAGTAGTCGGGCGTCGCCTTGAACCCGGCCAGCGAGAGCGACGAGGCGGTGATGATGACCGCGTCGTGCCCGGGCATCGCCGCGCTCACCTGCGCCGCGTCGTGAAAGTCACCCGCCTTCCGCGAGAGCCGCTCGTGCTCGAGCTGCAGCTTGCTCGGGGTGCGCGAGAAGGCGGTGACCTGGTGCCCACGCGCGAGCGCTGACTTGACGCACAGCGCGCCCGTTCCCTGCGAACCACCGACGATGAGGATCTTCATGGGAGGCACCATCGCCCCGAGTCGGCCCGGCGCGAAGCGCTTGGTTACCGTCCGAAGCGGTAGGCGTTCACGACGGCGAAGCGGCCGAAGCCGGGGGCGCCGCGCTCTTTCCCGGTGAGCACCAGGCCATCGCTCACCGCGCTGACGTTTTCCCAGAGGACCGTGCCGCGGTTCTCGGTGAGCGGCAGCGCGACCTCGCCCCAGGCGCCGCCATCGAACAGCACCGCGGAGCCGTTCGATTCGCCGACCGCCCAGATCTGCCCGCCCGGCGTCACGTCGAAGGCCGTGAGGGCAAAAGGCGCGACGTAGATGCTGTCGAAGCCGCCGTCGGGCTGGAGCTTGAGCACTTCGCCTCTCGACGACGCGTTCGACCCGAGGAGCACGTAGACGTCGTTGCCCGTGCCGTCGATGCCGATGAAGCCGTCGTCGTAGTAGCCGCCCACGTAGCCCGGCGTCCCCACCGGCCGGCCGTCTTCGCGGAAGATGACGCTCCTCGAGTCATTGCTGGTCGGTACGCCGCGCTGCACACCTACCGCGAAGACCTCACCGCTCGGCTGTCGGTAGACGTCGTTGAGGCTGGTCGAAGGGTACGGCGTCGGGTCGGCGGTCTCGACCAGGCCCCCGGCGCGCGTCCAGTGGCAGATGCTCATGTCGAGCCCGACCAGCCACGCCTCGTCCGCCGAGACCGGCGCGACCGCGTAGTGCCAGGGGTTGGTCATGCCGCCGTCGAGCGCTTGGCAGGCCGTGAAGTCGGTGTACGTGTTGCCTTCCACGTGGGTCGCGTAGGTGCGGTAGGTGAACCACTGGTCGGTCATCGACACTCCGCGGAGCTGACCGGCCTCGACGTGGCTGTCGAACTTCATGGTGCGGTCGAGCTCGACGACCCCTGCGTCGTTGAACTTGTAGACCATGTGCGCGTACACGCTGGTGGTGCCCGACGGCGTGGGGTCGAAGGCCGCCCACACGTCGAAGCGCGCCAACGACTGAACCATCAGGCCCTGTGCGATCGGCCCCGGGTTGCCCCACCGCGTCGACGTCCAGTCGACCACGGGACACAGGAAGTCGGTGCACCCCGTCGTGCCGCCTCCGCCGCCGGTCGCCGTGCCACCACCGGTCGCCGTGCCACCACCGGTCGCCGTGCCGCCACCGGTCGCCGTGCCGCCGCCGGTCGCCGTGCCGCCGCCAGTCGCCGTGCCGCCGCCCGTGGGGGACGTGCAGTGGCCCGCGTCGCTGTACTGCAGGTACGCCGCGTCGAAGTTGAAGCAGCCGCCGAAAGCGACCGCGGTGAGGACCAGCCCGATGCGCCGAATCATGGGCTGTCGCTTGTAGCAGGGTTCAGTCGCCGTGGCGGTCCGTGGCACCATCCCATCGTTCGCCGGCGAGGCGTTGAAGTCGCCACCCGGTCGCGCCGCCACTTGGTATGTCGCTTCCCATGAAGCTCCTCACCGCGATGGTCCTGCTGCTGTCCGGCGCCGCGTTGGCCGGCCCTGCCGTTGCCGCCGAGCCCCCTCCGGGCCAGCTCATCAAGCTATGGGTGCGCACCACCAACGAGGCTGACCGCCGGGTCGTCACCGTCGATCTCGCGACCAAGCCGAAGACCGAGACGGCGATCCGAAATGACATTCAGTACTCCGGCGTGCCGGCGAAGTACCGAGGCGTGCCGCTGCGCTCGCTCCTCGACGCCATGGAGCGCACCAACCGCAGCGACCTGGTGCTGCTGCATTTCTTCAACGGCATGTCCGTGCCGCTGCCCATCGACGACCTCGAGCTGCTCAAGACGCTCGACCCTTTCGTCGCGACCGAGATGCAGGTCAACGGCGCGTGGCTCAGCGCGTTCCTCCCGGTGACGAAGAAGGACGCCGAGCAGCGCGACGTGCGCCCGCTCAAGTTCCAGGGCAACAAGCTGGTGGTCGCGACGCGGCTGCACCCCTTCACCTCGAAGGCCTCTCAGGACGATGGGTTCTCGCCCTTCTTCTTCGCCGACACGCTGACCGGCATCGAGTTCGTCCGCTCGGAGAATTGGTACAAGCAGTTCGACCTCGGCACCACGCCCGCAGAGAAGGCCGGCTTCGCCACCTTCAAGAGCCACTGCCAGTTCTGTCACGCGGTGCGCCAGGTCGGCGGGCGCTACGGCATCGACTTCATGCAGCCCACGCCGGTGGTGAAGCGCCTGGGCGTGCAGGCGCTCTTTCTTCACGTGCGCTACCGCGATCTCAACGCGGCAGAGACCGGCCAGATGATGCCGTTCTTCCGCGACCTCACGAAAGACGACGTCGCCGAGGTGTTCGCGTGGCTGCAGGCGGTCACCGCGGCGCCCGCCGTTTCGTACCAGGCGCCCGAGCACCACCACTGACCTCCGACGTTGGGTGGGTGCTCGGCTGAGCCTGTGCCAGCATCGCGCCCGTGGAAGCCGTCGTCATCGCCGTACCCCCCGAGTCGCCGCCCGCGCGGCTCGGCGAGCGCTTCACGTTGCGCGAGGGTTCGGTGCTGCGCGTGGGCCCGGGGCGCGAAGCCCGGCTGCGGTTGGGGCCGCTGGGCGCGAGCGACCTGCTGATCGGCACCGAGGGCGGGGTGCCCTTCGTGCGCGCCACCGTGCCCACGCTGCGGGCGTCGGTGTCCGGCCAGGAGGTTCACGGCTCGGCGCACCTGACGCTTCGCGCGGGCGACAGCCTGTATGTCCACCCCGGGCTGGTGCTGGAGTTCCGCGACGCGGTGCCAGCGGCCGCGCCCCGGGATCGGGAGCTCGAGGCGCAGCTGGTGGCGCGGAACGACGACGCGACGTGGGCGGTGTACCTCGACCACGTCGAGGAGGTCGGCGACCCGCTCGGCCGCTGGCTGCGCGACGCCGCGACCGCCGATGACGCGGCGCGGAGACGGCAGCTCCTCGGGCTCGCCGAGGCCGTTCGCGGAGGTCTCGCGGAGGTGACCTGGAGCCCGCGCGGCTTGCTGGCGAGCCTCACCCTGACGCGCCAGGCGGTCACGGGGGCGCCGGGGCTGCCCTGGCACCTCCAGCAACTCTCCCGGCTGGCCGTCGCGCGCTTCCTGCCCCGCCTCGCCATCGCGCTCTTCGCGGGCCCGGCGCCGGGTCGTGCCGAGGCGGGGGAAGACCCCGATGCGCTCGCGGCCTCGGTGCTCACCCAGCTCGCCCAACTCGACGGGGCGCCGGCGTTGCGCTCGGTGTCGCTGGGCTTCGTCAGTCAGCCGCGGGCGTGGCCGCTGGCGCAGGCCGCGTGGCAGGCGCTGCGGGCGCGCGCCCCGGGCCTCGAAGACTGGAAGGGCGTCGTCGTCTCGGGAGGCCGCGCGATGTTGTCGTTGCTCGCCCGCACCCCTGACGTCGAGACGGTGTCGGTCGACGTGGTGTTGAACCCCTCCCGCACCGACGTGGGCACCGCGGCGACGTGCCTGGTGCGCCTGGTCGGCGACGCACCCCAGGTGTGCTGCACGCTCAACCGCAGCAGCGACGGGCAGTGGGTGGTGTTCGACGAGCACGCCGACCCGTTCCGCCAGGCCCACGGCCGCCTCGCGTTGCGGGTCAACGGCGCGGTGACCTTGCGCGCGACGCTCTCGCCCGGTGACGTCGTCGAGCCCGTCGAGGGCCTCCGCTTCCTCTTCAGCTTCGCCAGCGGGTGAGGGCTCAGCGCGCGAAGTGCAGCACCAGCGCCCAACCGGGCAGCCAGAATGCGACGCCCCAGCTCAAGACGATGCCCGGCACCGTGGTGCGCAGCTTCGTCAGCAAGCCCAGCGCGTGGAGGGTGCGCCCGAGGAACAGCGTGCCGCCCGCGAGGTGGAGCCACAGCGACGCCCCGCCGGCGAGCTCGACCAGGAGCAACAGCAGCAGCAGGACGGGGGTCCACTCGATGGCGTTGCCGTGCGCGCGAATGGCGAACAGCAGCGGCTTCGGGGGCGGCGCGCCGTCGACCCCGACCTTGAACTTCACCCGCAGGCGCGTGACGTTGACGCCGAGCGCCGCGATGAGGAGGCCCAGCAGCCCGCCGTAGAGCAGGGTGACGTGGGGGCTGCTCATGACATCGCCGACATCGTGAAGAGGCCGCGGCCGATGGCCATCACCCCGCCGAAGATCAGCAGCAGCGCGATGATCACCCCGACGAGCGGGATCACCATGCCCGGGGTGGGGCGCTTGCGGTTCACCGTCATCGCCGCCTGCGCGACGACCGCCGCGAGGATCATCATCGCCATGTGCCCGATGAGCTGCGGGTAGTACCGGCCCATCGCGATCAGCACGATGCCGACCAGGACCTGGAGGTGCAGGGAGCCCGCGAAGCTCGCGCCGAGAATCCGGTGCACCTTCGCGAAGGGCTTCTTCTGGACGAGGCCGATGCCGAGCACGATGAGGTTCAGCGCGCCGAAGAGGAGAACGAGAAATCGCAGCCCGGAGTGCGCGTGGAAGAGTGCGGTCATACGTGGGGCTGCTAACACAGTGTTCGTGAGGTCCAACATGTGGATGCGGAGCGGTCTGGCGGTGCTGCTGTTGGCGGTCGTCGCCGGCTGCGCGACGACGAAGGGCGCGGGCCCCAACGAAGTGAAGCGGGACGTCGCCGAGCTGGTGCAGCTCGAAGGTGACTCCATCGTGGTGCGCGAGGCGATCGCCTTCCCCCATGGGCAGACGGAGATCGACCCGCGCTCGATGGACCTCCTCGACGCAGTGGCGGAGATCATGAAGACCACCAGCGCGATCACCAGGCTGTCCATCGAAGGTCACACCGACACCACCGGCGACCCCGAGCGCAACCAGCCGCTGTCCGAGGCGCGGGCGCTGGCGGTGCAGAAGTACCTCGAGCGCAAGGGCGTCGAGGCCTCGCGCCTCGAGTCGAAGGGCTTCGGCTCGGAGAAGCCGATCGACAGCAACGACACCGAAGCGGGCCGGGCGAAGAACCGCCGCGTCGAGTTCAAGGTCAGCCGGTGAACCGCCGAGGGTGACGGCGGTCGGTGGGCCGCGACGTCACGGGTCACCGCGCGTCGCTGAGCTTCTCGCGGAGCTTGGCCGCCAGCACCCGGGTTGGTGACCGGGCGGGGTGCTCCCGTTCGTGTAGCCCGCCGTCAAACTCCCAGGCGCGCGCTTCGCCGGGCGCCCCTGGCGTGGTGAACCAGTAGCGATCGTCGGGGAGTTCTTCCAGGAACCACGCGGCCTCCTCGAGACCGTCGACTGGCTCCGGTGGACTTGCGTCGTCGCCGAAGTACAGCGCGTGGCTGTTGAGTTCGAGCGCCTGCGCGTCGGGGTAGAGCCACAGTCCCGTGAGCGGCGCGTCGAGATCGCAACTCCACTCGATAGCTCCGCCACCCTCGAGGACCACCCGGAAGCCGCCCTCGCTCGCCCCTTCGATGCGCGCCACGCGGGAGAGCACCACCTCGAAGTCCTCCCGGCCATCGGCGAAGCAGGGGCCGGCCAGGACGCGCAAGGCCGCCCGCGGATCGCTCGCGGCCTGCAGGGCGTCGTTGCTCGCCTGGCGCGCCGCGCGGTTCGCCTGTTCCCGCCGCAGTTCGTCGCGCGCGGTGATGGTCTCGACGGACTCGGCCCACCCCTCGGCGAGCCTGGCGTCGAGCATGACGTGCAGGCCGGCTTCGGCGGCGTCATCGTCGAAGAACCCCTGCTCGGTCTCCGCGCCCTCGGCGTTGCGCAGGAAGACCACGCGTCCGAGCCGCGCGAACTCGATCCACCCGCCGTCACGCTCGAGCTTGAATTTCACGTGGCCAAGAGAGCAGTCCGTCGCTCCGATGAGAAGCCTCGCGCTTCACGGGGGCGACGCGAGCAGCACGCCGCCCCGCTGAGAGGCCTCGAGGGTGCCGCACGCCGCGCCGATGTCCTTGCCGCCCGAATACCGCCGCGCGATGGGGGCCTTCACGATCTGGAGGTGATCGCGAAAGACCTTCAGCTCCTCGGGCGTCGGCGGCTGGTACTTGCCGGTGGGGTCGGTGACGTCGATGAGGTCGATCATCATCGGCACGCCCTCGAACACGTCGCGCAGCGCCTCGGCGTCTTCGCGCCCGACGTTGAAGCCGCTGATCATCACGTAGGCCAGCATCGCGCGGTTGCCGGTCTCTTCGGCGTAGGCCTTGATCTCCGCGACCAGCGTCGCCAGCGGCCAGGTGTTCTCCACCGGCAGCACCTGCGCGCGCTTCGCGGGGATGGCCGAGGTCAGCGAGAACGCGAGCCGGTAGGGGATCTGATCTGCCCGGTACTTGCGGATGCCCGGCACCCAGCCCGCGGTGCTGAAGGTGATGCTCTTGGCCGCGATGGCGAGGCCCGCGGGGTGACAGAGGATGCGCGCCGCCCGGGTGGTGTTCGCGTAGTTGAGCAGCGGCTCGCCCATGCCCATGAAGACCACGCCGCGCTCCGGGAGCTCGGCCTCGGCGCGGATCTGCAGCACCTGCTCGACGACCTCCCAGGTCTCGAGGTTGCGCTGAAAGCCCATCTTCCCGGTCATGCAGAAGTCGCACGCCAGCGCGCAGCCGACCTGGCTCGAGATGCACACCACGTACTTGGTGTCGAAGAGCGGAATCCGCACCGCCTCGAACCTTCCACCCAGCGGCGACGAGAAGAGGTACTTCACGAAGCCGTCGTCGGCCCTGCGACGCTCGACGATGGTCAGCCGGGGCAGCACCCCATTCGCCTGCACCCAGTCGCGCACCGGCGCCCGCACCTGGGGCGCGGCCTTGAGGTCGGCCATCGCCTCGGCGCCGTGACTGAAGACGGCGGCGAAGAGCTTGAGCTGCTCGACGCGGTTGGGGGCGCAGGGCCCCAGCGCTTCCCCGAAGCCCTCGAAGTCATGGTTGTTGAGGGTGATGGGGGACGGCACGCGAGCGCGCGTAGCACGACGTCTGCGGGAGTGGGGAGGCCCCCTTCTGGGTTAGGCAGGCTCCATGGCCGAGTCCGAGCGCATCGCCTGCAAGTCGTGCGGGAAGTGGATGTTCCACCTCGCCAAGACGTGCCCGCATTGTGGGGTGGCGCAGGGGCCGGTGGCGCCGGTCGCGAGCCCGGTGGCGGTGAAGAAGCTCGAGCTCAAGCTCAGCGCTGAAGAGGCGAAGGCGTTGTTGTCGGCCGCTCCGACCGCGGGTGCAGGACGGGCCAGCTTCGGTGACGTGGTGGCCGAGCTGGTGCTGCCCCGTCGCGGCGCGGTTGACCAGGTGCTGACCGTGCTCGCCGGCCCGGTGACGGTGATGACGGTGATGGTGCTCGGCTACCTGCTGCTGCGCGAGAAGCGGAACCGGCGCGAGGACCAGCTCCAGGGCCTCCGCCTGGTCGCGGTGCCGGCCTGTACGGGGCTGGTGTGTGCGTTGCTGTACCGCAGCGGAGTGCCGGACGTGGCGTGGGGGCTGCTCGGCGCGTCTTTCCTCGCGTGGGTGGTGCGGGAGGTGTTGCGCGCAGGTCAGCGGAAAGACCCGTTGCTCTGAGACCGTGAGCCTGTTTTTCCCGTCGCTGCGCGTTCCAGGCATGCGACC
This sequence comes from Myxococcales bacterium, assembly GCA_038248085.1. Taxonomy (GTDB): domain Bacteria; phylum Myxococcota; class Myxococcia; order Myxococcales; family Myxococcaceae; genus Archangium_A. Next base: position 15,392 of record JBBRUE010000016.1, read on the forward strand.
AATCTCGAGCTGGGCAGCGGTGGTGTGTGCAGTGGGCCTCTTCGGGTGCGGGACGACCCCGCCGGTGACTGAAGGTCCACAAGGTCCCGCGGGAATGAACGGAGCGGCCGGGCCGACCGGTCCCTCCGGCCCGAAGGGCGATCCCGGCACGACGGGCGCGCAGGGTCCTGCCGGCGCCAACGGCCAGTCTGTCGACGTCGCTCTGCTCGCGGTCGGTACGGTCTGCACCAACGGCGGCACGCTGATCACTCAGCCCGACGGCGGCACTGTGCCGGTGTGCAACGGCGTCAATGGAACGAACGGCACGAACGGAGTCGCGGGGACGAATGGCACGAACGGAACGAACGGGACGAATGGCACGAACGGGACGAATGGCCCGTGGATCGCGTCGGGCACCGCCGCGCTGTTTCCCGGCCCCGGTCGCGTCGGCGTCAACATCGGCAGCCCGGGCGTGCTCTCGGCGGCGCTCGACGTGCGAGGCCAGGACTCGACCGAGTACGTGGTGGCCAACCTCGGGGGCTCCAGCGTGCAGGGCACGTGGTTGAACCTCACCAACACCACCGGCGGCAGCTGGAACATCATCTCCACCGGCAGCGCCAACGGCGAAGGGCCCGATCGCCTGCTCTTTCGCGGCGGCACCACCGACATCGTGCGCATGACCATCGCGCCGACGGGTGAGATCGGCATGGGCACCGTCACGCCGCACGCCTCCCTGCACGTGCTGCAGAGCGCCGTGCCCGCCTTTGGGTTGCCGGCCATCGTGCCCTCGCTCGCCCTCGAGAAGATCACGCAGAACTACCTCGACCTCCGCACCACCGGCACGCTGCAGACCGACGGCGCCTCGGCGGTCCGCTTCCAGGCCCCGGGGTACCCGGTCGCCGCGCTGCAGTTCAACACCACCGGCAACCCGGGCGGCCTCTCGCTGCGCACCGGCCTCGACGTGGTGACGAACGACTTCGTGCTCACGGGCGAAGGCCGCGTCGGCGTGGGTCGCGTGCCCGACGCCACCATCGGCAACACCTTCGAGGTCGAAGGCACGGCGTCGAAGACCACCGCGGGTTCGTGGTTCGCGAACTCCGACGCGCGCATCAAGCAGGACGTGCGCGAGGTCACTGGCGCGCTGAGCACCCTGCGCCGCGTGCGCCCGGTGACGTTCGAGTACACCAGGGCCTACCGCGCCGAGCACCCCACGCTCGACGGGCGCCGCTACTTCAACGTCATCGCGCAGGAATTCGCGACCGTCTTCCCCGACGCCGTGAAGTCGTCGGGTGAGCAGCCCGCGGGCTTCGAGTCGCCGATCCTCCAGGTGGACACCTACCCGGCGGAGATCACCGCCATCGCCGCCCTCAAGGAACTCGACGGCGTGGTGCAGAGCCAGCGTGATCAGCTCAGCCTCCAGGCGTCGCAATTGCGCCGGCTCGAGCAAAAGCTGCAGCAGCTCGAACGCCGGCTGCGCTGAACGGCGGCACCCGCGGGGATGGCGTCGAATTGGCGTCGCCCCAGCTCAGGTTGATGGGGTTGGGCGCTCGTTTCCCCTCGCAATCGTGGGGCCTGCGTTGGCACGAATGATGGAGGTGAGATGCCTCATGTCTCCGATATTCGCGCCAGCTCGGGTCCTCGTGTTGTTGCTCTCGACCGCTTCGTGGGGAGCGCTGCCCAACGCCGCCAGCCTGCTCAAGACGGTCGGCTACTCTCCGGGGGAGATCGAGAGCATCGAGGCGGGCTCCATCGTCCGTCGCGAGACGAAGGGGGCGGGCGATCGGGATCTCAACATCGGGTACGCCTTCTTCGTGAAGGCCACGCCGGCCAGCCTGAACAAACAACTCAGACAGGGCGTGCTCCAGGCGATCGACCCCAACGCCCTCGCCACCGCCACCCTCTCCGGGGAGAGTTCCCTCGCCGCGTTCAGCAAGCTCACGCTCCAGCCGAAGTCGAAGGAGCGGGTGAAGAAGTACCTGGCCTCCAGGCCTGGCTCCGAGCTCAACCTGTCCAGCGGCGAGCTGGCCGCGTTCAACGAGCTGCCCGGCAGCGCGACGACTCGGCAGGTCGAGGCGCAGGTGCGCGCCGCCTTGCTCGATCGCTATCGGGCCTACGTAGCCAAGGGGTTGGACGGCATCTCCGATTACGAGCGGGGGGACGGGGCGGTTCGTTCTCCCCAGGACGAACTCACGGCGGTGATGCACGCGCTCCCCCTGGAGACGCTCGCGCCCAGGGCGTGGGCCTCGATGCTGAACTACCCGGCCTCGCGCGTGGCGGGCACGGAGGAGGTCTTCCGCTGGGAGCAGTTCAAGGTCGACGGCGTGCCGACCATCGCGCTGACCCACGGCCTGTCGGTGCCCAACGGTGACGCGTTCCTGGTGCTGCAGCGACAGTTCTACGTGAGCGAGGGCTTCAACTGCGAGCAGGCCATCGTGGCCCTCATGCCCGTCGAGGGGGGCACCGTCGTCATCTTCTCGAACCACACCTCGACGGACCAGGTCGCGGGGTTCGGCAGCGGCATCAAGCGATCGATCGGTCGCGGCATCGTGGCCCGGCAGCTCGAAGGCCTCTTCGCCAAGCTCCAGCGCCGGGCCACCAAGTAGGGCATTGTCGCGAGGGGCTGATCAGCCGAGGCGGCGCAGCATCACGTCCGACACGCCTTGCGGATCTTCGACGTGGACCCAGTGGCCCGCGTCGAGCAGGTCCACCGTCACGTGGCCGTCTGACGGGGACTCCAGCGCCTGCGCGCGCAGGCGATCGTCGGGCTCGTAGACCTGCGACTTCGTGCCGATGACGAGGTGGAAGCGGGGGCCCTGCCGGGTCTGCGCCGCGGTCTCGACCACGGGCCACAGGTCGACCACGAGGTAGTCGTCGAGCAGGGCGTGAATGCGGTCGAGGTCGAGCCGGAACACGAAGCCTTCGGGCGTGGGTCCGAGGTTCATCGCCAGCCACTGGGCGATGCTGCGCGGCTGGCCGTGCGCTTCGACGGCCTGCACGAAGGCCTCGCGCGTCGCCCACGGCCCGCGCAGCGCGGCGAGCATCGAGAGCACACCCATCGTCGTCTCGCTGCCCCGCGCGTCGAGCCGCGGACCCGGCGCGGAGTCGAGGGTCATCACGTGCTGCAGCGCTGGCTGGGCGCGGGCGAGCGCGAGGGCGACCTTGCCCCCGAACGAGTGACCGACCACCGCGGTGACCGGCACGGCGAGCTGGCGAGCGGTCTGCGCGACGTCTTCGGCCGCGTTCGCCACCGTGTCCAGGCCGTCGAGACCGAGCGACTCGCCGTGCGCGCGGAGATCGATCAGCACCGCGAGGAACTCCGGGCGCGCCTGGACGAACTTCCGCGCGTGGCTGCGGAGGTTGCTGCCGCTCCCGAGGATGCCGTGGAGAAAGAGGACCGCCTTCACCGGCGTGGCGCCGGGCGCGGTGACGAGGTCGTGGTGCAGCCGCATGGTCAGCTCAGATGGCGCCGTTGCCGCGCTCACCGGTTCGAATGCGGACCACCTGCTCGAGGGGGATGACGAAGATCTTCCCGTCGCCCACCGAGCCTCCGCCCTCGCTCCGTGCGCCCGCGACGATCGCGTCGATGGCCTTCTCGACGTACGCCTCGTTCACGCTGACCGTGATGCGTGTCTTCTGCACCTTGTCGGCGCGCACCTGCTGCCCGCGGAAGAGCTCGACCTCACCTTCCTGGCGGCCGCGGCCCTCCACGGTGTCCACGGTGATGCGGTAGTGGTCTCCCTCGTCGAGGACCTTCTCGAGCGCCTCTTCGACGGCTTCCAGCCGCTCCGGCCGGATGATGGCGACGATCATCTTCATGGCGCCGCAGTGTAGTCAGTTCACGAACGGATCGAGCGCTCCCTTCACCTGGCACACGCCGTCGCGGCAGGTGAAGCCCTTGAAGCAGCCGGTGTCGTCTTCGCACTTCGGCAGGCACACGGTGCGCGCGCCCTGGTCGCTGCATGACGCGTTGTCGGGGCAGGGTTGGCTCACGCTGCACTCCCGGGTGCAGATCTCGGCCTTCGAGCAGTACCCGCGCTCGAGCCCCGAGCATTCATCGTGCTTGGTGCACGCCCGCCCGGGGACCGCGAAGGACCCGCACCCGACCCAGAGGAGCACCAGGGCTGCCAGCGCGACGCGCCTCACTGGGCCGGCCCCTGGCTGCGGTTGCCCTTGTAGTCCGAGGGTCCGTACACGTCGTAGTCGCACCCACCGTCGGCCGAGACCGTGCCCCTGGCGCACCCGGCGCGCACGCAGTAGCCGCCGACGCACTCCAGCAGCTTCGACTCCGGGCAGATGCCGTCGTCGCTCGTCTCCATGAAGGGACCGCCGTCGGGCTGCAGCTGGCCGGGCACATAGCCGTCGAAGCGGCAGCCGTCGCCCACCTTCACCCAGCAGTCGGCCGCCTCCACGCAGCCGTGGGTGCAGATCTCCGCGACCGCGCAGTAGTAGTTCGCCGGGCAGTTCGCGGCGCGAGGGTCGCAGCGGCCGCCAGGGGTGGAAGGGCAGTTCTGCTGCAGGCAGCTCGCCGCGAAGATCAACGCTGCCGTGGGAAACCACCGCTTCATGCGCGCAACCTACCTCGCTCCGGCCCGAGGTTGCCGATCTCGAAGCAGGTGGAGGCCCCGCCCGACCGTCGAGGGGCTCAGCCCCGCACCGAGACCCTCTGCCCCCGTGGGGACGAGGCGAGCGGCAGCTCTTCGGCGACCTGGGGTGCACCCCACATCGCGCGCACGCTGGGGCCATCGCTCACCCGGCGCTCGCGGAAGAGGAAGTTCGCCCACTCGAAGAACCAGACCCGGCGGCCGACCCGGTAGTACCAGCGCTGCGCCGCGGCGATCTCCGGGTCGCGGTGGCCCAGCGCGCGCCACAGCGCCTTCGGCCGCAGCTGCATCGCGACCTCCATCGTCTTGACGAAGGTGATCACCAGCCACGGCGGGAGGTGCCGCGTCGCCAGCACCTGGTGCTTGTAGTCCCACTTGCGCGGGTCGGGCTGGATGACGCGGCGGTCCTTCGCTTCGTCGAAGAACTGCGTCCACCGGTGGGGCGTCACGTACAGCAGCTGGATCTGATCAGGGTCGTAGTTCACCAGCTGCCGGAAGCCGCGCAGGTAGTCCTGCGCCGACTCCTCTTCGAAGCCCACCACCCACGTTGCCAGCGAGAGGATGTCGTGTTCGCGCAGCAGGCGGATCGCCTCGCGGTCGACGGTGCTGGTCGCGCCCTTCTTGATGCGCTCGAGCGTCGCCTCGTCGGTGCTCTCGGTGCCCAGCAGAAAGCGCGCGACGCCGGCCTTCTTGTAGAGGTGGAGCAGGTCTGCGTCGCGCACGATGTCACCTGCGCGCGTGGAGCCGACGATCGTCACCTTCACGTCCTCGGCGATGAGCGCTTCGCAGAACTCCCGCCACGCCTTGCGCTGCGAGGTGGGGTTCTCGTCGGCGAGGTTCACCACCTCCACGCCATGCTCGCGGTGGAGCCGGGCGATCTCCTTCGCGAAGGCGCGCGGGTCGCGGTGGCGCCACTTCGTCCAGAAGCCGCGCTGGCCGCAGTAGCTGCACAGGTGCGGGCAACCGCGGGAGAACTGCATCACCACCGCGCGCTTCTTTCCCCAGTAGTGGTACCGCGCGAAGTCGATGAGCTCCCAGCCCACGCGGTAGGCGTCGAGGTCACGGATCATCTCCGCGTCCGGGGTGGCGAAGGGCGCGCCGAGGCGGCGAAAGGCGATGCCCCGCACCGTCTCCAGCCGCGCGCCCGACGCGAGCGCCGCGAAGAGCTTCACCGCGGTGTCCTCGCCCTCGCCGCGCACGAGCACGTCGAAGGCGGGCTCCTCGGCGAGCACCTCGCGCCAGTGGTAGGTCGGGAAGACGCCGCCATAGATGAGGCGGATACCAAAACTGCGCGCACGGATGGCGCGGGCGAGCTTCGCGATGGTGGAGTGGGCTGACGTCGAGCCGGCGTGGCCGATGAGC
>JBBRUE010000017.1:0-20443 GCA_038248085.1 Myxococcales bacterium
GCCTCGCGTGCCGTTTCCGTCGGTGGAGGATGAACGCGAGCGCCGCCGCGGCCAGACCGAGCGCGACCCCGAGGCTCCCCGTCGCGGCGAGCGCGGCCGAGATGATCAGCAGTCTCCAGCGCGCGTGCGACGCGGCGAGGATCGCGACGGGGAGCAGCACCGAAGCCACGAAGTCGGGGTTGCCCAGGGTGCCATAGCGCGCGAGCCGGGCCCCGTGTGCGTCGGGGGCGAAGGCGCGGAGGGGATCCACGCCCACGGCCTGCAGCAGGACGACGGCGGCGATCAGCGTGGCGGTCCAGGTGAGCGCGTTGATCAGGTGGCGCGGGGTGAGCTTGAGCTGGGGGAACGCCGCGAGCGCCCACGCGAACGCCACCGCTTCGACCGAGGGGCGGAGCGTGCTCACGGCGATCAGCGGGAGCGCCGTCCACTTCCAGCGCGGGGCCGTGCGGATCACCGCGAGCGCGGTAGCGAGGGCGAAGAGCCAGCGCTTGGGTTCGTGAAAGGGTGACTCGGCCGGGGGCCACACCACCAGCAGCACCGCGCAGGCGAGCGCGATGAAGACGAACTCGAGGCGGGGGCGGACGGGGCGCATCGGAACGGGGGCAGGATAGTCCGTCAGCCCGCAAGTCGTTCGGAGGTCAGGTTTCGAACGTGTACCGGCCTGCAGGGACCGAGGCAGTCGGGAAAGGGGATCGACCCGTGCCACAACCGAGCGGGCCCCGCGACCGCGCGCTCGAGGGACGCAAGCTGGGCCGCCGGGGCGAAGGGGTCTCCGGACGCATCAACTTTGTTGTCAGTCGGCGGGGTCGAGCGGCCAGGGCCCGTGACGGGCTGGGCGACCGCACGGCGCTGACCACCCGCGCGGCCACCAACTGCCCCAGCGACAGCCGGAGCTTGCAAGCGCGTGCCCGGTGAACGAAAGCCGCTGCACGCATGACGACCGACACCACGCACGAGACGCTGAGCTTTCAGACCGAGGTGAAGCAGCTCCTTCACCTCATGATCCACTCGCTCTACAGCAACCGGGAGATCTTCCTCCGCGAGCTGATCTCCAACGCATCAGATGCGTGCGACAAGCTGCGCTTCGAGTCGCTGCACAACGCCGCGCTGATGGAGGAAGGCGGTGACTTCCGCATTCGGGTCGGCTTCGACCTCGCCGCGCGCACGTTGACCATCGCCGACAACGGCATCGGCATGAATCGCGAGGAGGCCATCGCCAACCTCGGCACCATCGCGCGCTCGGGCACGCGCGAGTTCTTCTCGCGCCTCAGCGGTGATCAGCAGAAAGACGCGAACCTCATCGGCCAATTCGGCGTCGGCTTCTACTCAGCGTTCATCGTCGCCGACCGCGTCACCGTGCGCACCCGCCGCGCCGGCGAGAAGGCCGACCAGGGCGTCGAGTGGACCTCCGACGGCGCCGGCCAGTTCTCGGTCGCGATGGTCGACCGCCCCGAGCGCGGCACCGAGCTGACCTTGCACCTGAGGGAAGGCGAAGACGACCTGCTGGCCGACTGGAAGCTCGAGTCGATCATCCACAAGTACTCGGACCACATCGTGCAGCCCATCATCATGGGTGAGAAGACGGTCAACCAGGCCTCGGCGCTGTGGGCGCGCCCGAAGAGCGAGCTGACCGACGACGACTACCAGGCCTTCTACCAGCACGTCTCGCACGACCCGGAAGCTCCGCTGGCCTGGGTTCACGCGAAGGTCGAGGGCAACCAGGAATACACGCAACTGCTCTACATCCCCGCGCACGCACCGTTTGATCTCCACGACCGCAACGCGCGGCACGGGGTGAAGCTCTACGTGCGCCGCGTCTTCATCATGGACGACGCCGAGCAGCTGCTCCCGCCGTGGCTGCGCTTCGTGCGCGGCGTGGTCGACAGCGCCGACCTCCCCCTCAACGTGTCGCGGGAACTGCTGCAGCAGAGCAAGGACATCGACGCGCTCCGCAAGGGCTGCACCACGCGGGTGCTCGCGCTGCTCACCACCCTCGCGGAGACCGAGACCGAGAAGTTCGCGAAGATCTGGAAGGAGTTCGGCCGCGTGCTCAAGGAAGGCGTCATCGACTTCTCGAGCAAGGACAAGCTCTCGAAGCTGCTGCGCTTCGCCTCGACGCACGCCGACACGCCGGAAGAGTCGGTCTCGCTCGCCGACTACCTCGCGCGCATGAAGCCCGAGCAGCAGCACGTCTACTTCGTCACCGCCGAGACGTTCAACGCGGCGAAGAACAGCCCCCACCTCGAGGTGTTCCGCAAGAAGGGCCTCGAGGTGCTGCTGCTGTCAGACCGCGTCGACGAGTGGGTCGTCGCACAGCTCACCGGGTTCGAGGGCAAGGAGCTGGTGTCGGTCGCGAAGGGCGACCTCGACCTCGGCAAGCTCGAAGACGAGGCTGAGAAGAAGCAGCAGGACGAAGAGACCTCGCACCTCAAGGACCTCACCGAGAAGATCGCGCGCTCGCTGGGCGAGCGGGTGAAGAAGGTGCGCGTCACGCATCGGCTCACCCAGAGCCCCGCGTGTCTGGTGGCCGACGAGGACGACGTCTCGGGCAACCTCGCGCGCATCCTCAAGGCCGCCGGCCAGAAGGCGCCGGAGGTGAAGCCCATCCTCGAGATCAACCCAAAGCACCCCGTCGTGCTGCGGCTGCAGGCGGAGCCGGCGAGGTTCGACGACTGGTCGTCGGTGCTGTTCGACCAGGCGCTCCTCGCCGAGGGTGGTCAGCTCGACGACCCCGCGAACTTCGTGCGGCGCATCAACGAGCTGATGCTGTCGGGCACCTGAGGCGGGCGGTGCTCGAGGCCGACGTCGGCGGGACGCGCCCGCAGCGTCAGGGACAGCCGACGCTGTACCCGCTCACGGGCTGACCTCCGGCGGGACCCGTGGGGTCTCCGGTGCCGCCGAGGCCGGCCGTGCCCGAGGTCCACGTCGTCGTCGCGTCGCGCGTCGGCGCCGCGGTGCCGCTGCAGAACAGGCCAATCACCGGTCCGCCCCAGCCCCCGGGACCCTGGCGTCCCGCGCCACCGCGACCCCCCGCGGCGCCGTGCCCACCGAAGCCCGCACTGCCTTCTGCGGCGGTCTCTCCTGCCGAGCCGGTGCCGCCGGCGCCACCGAGGCCTCCGGTGTTGGGGCTACCTCCGTTGCCTCCGCGACCGCCTTCCGTCGAGACGAGCAACACGTTGGTCAAGGTGGGCGAGCTGTCGATGAGGACGAGGGCGATCGAAGCGCCGCCTGCGAGCCCGGCGCCACCGCTCTGGCCACCGCAGCCGCCGCTACCGCCCCCACCGGCGCCGCCGCCCCGCGCGAGCAGCGCGTTCATCAAGTCGAGCAACCCACCACCTCCACCACCGCCACCACCGGGACGACCGTGCTGCGCCGGAGACCACGTGCCGAGGGTGACGCCGCGCCACTGCTCGTTGACGATGCTGCCGAGGTCCGTCGCCGGCGGATCGGCCGGGCGCGCCGCGGAGACGACGCCGTCCGCGCCCACCAGGCCGTCGCCGCCGTCGATGCCGACGCACGGGCCGCCGTCACAGTGCGTCGCGCCGCCGCCGACGCCGCCGTGAGTCACGTCGAGGCCGTCTCCGCCGATGCCGGTGAGCTCTGCTCCCGAACCCGCGGCGAACCCGGCAGGAGAGAAGCCCGCGTCGCCACAGTCCGCGCCGGCCCCGCCTGCACCGCCGTCACCGCCGGTGGCTGACCCTGCGATCCCCGGCCGCCCGTTCAGGCCCGCCGTCGGCGGAGCGCCAGCCGTCCCGGCGGTCCCATCGCCCCCCGCGCCGCCCACCAGCCGGCACTCGGCGATGCGCGACGCGCTTCCGGCGCCGCGCAGCGTCACCGCCACCGAGGCGAAGCCGGCGTCGAGGTTGTCGTTGGCCCGCACCTCCAACAACTCGAGCACCACCCGGCCGCCGTCGGAGGGCTGCGCGAGAATGGAGCCCGCCATGACCGTGCGGACCGACGTCCGCGTCCAGGCGCCCGCGGTGTAGCCGCCGTACACGGCGACCGGCTCGCCGAGCGTCACGTCGCCGGCGAGGTTCCCCGTCGCGAGGTACAGCTGCACTTTGCCCGTTCCGACCGCGGCCACGAGCGTCTTGAACGGCGCCGCGCGCGTCCCTGCGTTGCTGTCGTTCCCTCCGACGGGGTCGACGAACGCGGCGCGCGAGAGGTCTCCATCGAAGCCGTCGCAGTTGACGTCGAGGCCCAGCGGATCGGGCTCGTCGAGCGCGCCGGTGGGGACACAGCCTGCATCGAAGCCTGCATCGAAGCCCGCATCGAAGCCTGCATCGAAGCCTGCATCGAAGCCCGCATCGAAGCCCGCGTCGAAGCCCGCGTCGGGTACGCCAGCGTCATCACCCGCGTCGGGAAGCCCTGCATCGACCTCACCGGCATCCGGCAGCCCGGCGTCGGTGCCGGCATCCACGGCGCCCGCATCACGGCCCGCGTCAGCCGGCGCGCGGCACACCTGGTCGGCCCCGCACACGAAGCCCGGCTGCGCGCACGAGCCATCGGGTTCGCACTGGTACACCGCGCCCTCGGGCAGCTGGGCGCAGGTGCACCCGGAGAGCACCGCGAGCAGCAACACGACCAGCCACGACGAAGCGCGCATCACTCGGCACCCCAGAGAATTCCTGCCACCACGCCCGCGACGCCCGCGCCGATGCCGGCCCCGAGCGCGACGGTGAACTGCGTGTTCGTCGATTGCTGCAGCGCCTGCGCGTCGGTGTACGAGAGCGGTGACACCCCGCCCGGAGCACCTTCCAGCCGACCCTTTCCCGCGAGCCCGAGCCCCCCGAACGTGGCCGCGGTCCCGGCGGCGACGACGGCCAGACCGGTCACCACCCACGCAGCCACCTTCGGCTTGCCACTCGGGGGCGGCGCAGAGCGGAGATCGAGGTCGTCATCGGGACGCGGCTTCGGCTGGGGCGTGAGCACCGGCTCGGTCTTCCTCGGGGCGTCGGCCACCTTCACCGGCTCGATGCGCGGCAGCGGTGCCAGCTCGGTGTCCTCGACGTTCTCCGGCTCCTTCGGGTTCTCGGTGACGGTGACCTTGAGCGGCTCGATCGGCGCTGCCGGCTCGCGCTTCGGCAGGAGCTTGAGGAACTGGGCGAGGGGCCCCTTCGCCTGCTGCTTCACGCGGCCCTTCGTCACCTTGACAGTGTCCTTCTTCACGACCTTCCCGCCGGCCAGCATCTCGAGCGTCAAGACGCCCTTCGCACCCTTGAGCGCGCCGCCGACCACGAAGACCGCCTCGACCTTCGCTTTCTCGCCGATGGCGGTGAGGCACGTCACGCGATTGGCCGCGTCAGCGAGGCAGCCGAGGGCCGGCGACCCGGGGCCGGCCATCTTCACCGTCAGCTTCGCGGCGCCGAAGGAATCGACCAGCTCATCGGCCAGCGCCCGGGCCTTCTCGTCCTGGGGGACGAGGAGAACGGACGCGGCACTCGCGCTCAACGGGAGAAGCAGGCAGCAGGCGAGCCAACGCATGCGCGCATTTGAGCACAGCCGTTCCCCTCCGCGACAATTCGGGCCCCCGCGGGCGGCGACCTGAAGTGCTAGAGCGGCGCCGCCCATGCCCGCGCGCGCTCCGGAGTCGAAGACCCCCTGGCTGCCGGAGACGCCCCTCGGCCGCGGGGTGCGTTGGGGCTCGCTGGTGTTGGGCTTCGTGCTCAAGGCGCGCCTCGTCTTCCAGGACGACGGCATCAACTGGCCCGACGAGATCTACCAGTCGTTCGAGCCGGCCCACCGGCTGGTCTTCGGGCACGGCCTCGTGGCGTGGGAGTTCCTCGAAGGGGCGCGCACCTGGGCGGTACCGGGCTTCGTCGCGGTGTGGCTGGAGCTGTGCAAGCTCGTCGGCGCCGACTCACCGTCCACGTACATCCCGGTGGTGAAGCTGGTCTTCGCGGCCCTCTCGGCGATCGCCGCGCTGGGCACCTACCGCCTGGCCCGCGGCTTCGGCGCGCGGGAGCTCGAGGCGTCGGTGGCCTCGGCGACGTGGAGCCTGTGCGCGCTGGCGCTCTACTTCTCGGCGCGGGCGATGAGCGAGAACCTGGCGGCGGTGCTGGTGGTGTGGGGCGTGGCGCTGGTGCTGGGGGACGGGGCCGATCGCCGCGCGCGGATTCTCGGCGCGAGCCTGCTGGGGCTGGCGACCCTGGCGCGGCTCCAGTCGGGCGTGGTGTGCGCCGTGGTGGTGCTGGTCGTCGCGTTCGCGCCGCGAAGCGCCGGGCGCAGAACCGTGCCCTTCCTCGAGGTGCTGCTGACGCTGGTGGCGTGGGCCCTGGTCTACGGCCTGTGGGACGCAGCGGCCTGGCACGCGCTGCCGTCGGCGAAGGCGGGCGGCTTCTTTCACTCCGCGGTCGTCTACTACCGCTTCAACATCGTCGAGAACCGCGGGGCCGGGTGGGGCACCGCGCCGTGGAGCTACTTCTTCGTCGCGCTCTACCGCACCATGCCGGGGGTCTCGATCGCGCTGGCGGTGACCGCGCTCGCCTCGTTCAAGCGCGCGTGGTCGCTGCTGGCGATCATCGTCGCCTTCCTCGCGCTGCACCTCTTCGTCGCGCACAAGGAGCTGCGCTTTCTCCTCCCCATCATGCCGCTGGCCTGCGCCTTCATCGGCGTGGCGCTCTCGCAGCTTCCTGAGCGGCCTGCGCGGCTCGGCCTCGCGCTCGTGGGCGGGGCGGTGCTCGTCTCGGCGATGAACTACCGCGCGCTGACCATGGGCGACGTGGGCAGCTACCCCGAGCGCGCAGACGCGTCGGCGTGGGACGACTTCGGGGGCGTGAACCGCCTGCTGCTCGCCGCGAGTCGCGAGAAAGACCTGTGCGGGCTGCGCATCGACGCCGCGCACCTCGCGTGGACCGGCGGGAGCACGTACCTCCACACGAAGGCGCCGCTCTACATGCCGGGCTTCCCGCCGCAGCAGGGGTTCTTCAACTACGTCATCGCGCGCGCGGGCAGCGGGGCGCAGGTCATCGCGAAGGAGGGCCCGTGGGAGCTGGTGAAGCTCGGCACGACCTGCACGCCCGACGTGAACTACAGCTGGCGCCTGCCGTAGGACGGCAGATCAGCAGTTCGTTCGCTCTCGAAGAAACGGCGCGTGGCGGCCGGAGCGCGACCCCCCCGCGACCCAGCGTGCCTCCCTCGCGCTCGCGGTCGCGGGGCCCGCTCGGTTGTGGCACGGGCGGATCACCTTTCCCGACTGCCTCGGTCCATGCAGGTGGGCCTCCGTACGACGACGGTCCCGGAACTGCGCTCGAACGGGACGGGCTGGCCGCGGGGTCCCGACGGGAGCCTCTCTCGCCGCGGCCTCTCCGCGCGGGCGCACCGTCACCCGGTCGTGCAGGCTTCGACTCGGGTGACTTTCGGGTCGCCCTGGCAGCCAGAAACTCACCCAGGTGAATGCGTCACGAAGCGAAGGCGAAGTCAGCGGTCGACCGGTGCGCCAGCCGGGAATCGTCAACGGGCCGGGCGAGAATTACGTGAACATCGTCCAGCACTCCTCAGGCGGAGGTACCTACGCCGACAGCCAGGCCATTCCGCGGGGTCTTCCCGACTCTTCAGCGCTTCGGGGTGGGGCCTGCGCCGAGCTTCTTGAGGAGCAGCACCGCCTCGTCCGCGCGCCCGGTGGGCACGAAGATGTAGTCGCGGTGAAAGGCCGAGACGATGTTGATGCTCATCGCCGCCTTCGCCAGCACCTCCGAGACCGCCGCGAGGAAGCCCACCGCGTAGAGCGACGAGTTCACGTTGAGCGAGATGCCGCGGCAGAAGAACGCGTGCCGCAGGCCGCTCTTCGCGAGGTCCTTCTCGTCGAGCAGCAGCGAGAGGCCCTCGGGCTCGCGGTAGGTCATCAGCGGGTGGTGGCCGGGAGGCACCGGCTTCCCCTGGGGAACGGTGACGAAGGCCCACGAGCCCTCGATGAGCGACGGCTGCATCGTGCGCAGCAACGTCTGTAAGTCCTTCTCTCCCCCGGCGAGGCTCGACACGCTGGGGAATCTAGGCGCCGGGCGACGGGTCCGCGGCGGGAATCGTCAACGGGCCGGGCGAGCATCGTCAACGCGGCCGGAAAATTGCGGAGATGGCCCCCGCCCGTACCATCGGCGCATGGCTGAAATCGTCAATGAGGTGCTCGAGCGGCTGATCGACGCTGGCGCGCCCTTCAGCAGCCGGGAGCTCGCCCAGGCCGCCGGGGTGACGCGGCAGGCGGTGCACAAGTACCTCAAGCAGCGGGTGGCCGACGGCCGGCTGACGTCGTCGGGCCGGGCGCGCGCGGTGCGGTACACCACGGTCGTCCCCCTCGCCCAGCGGGTGGAGGTGGCCTCGGCTGGCTCGTACTACCGGCTCTCGGCGCGGCTGCTGTTGCTCGACGCGCAGGCCGGCCAGGTGACGCTCGACTTCACCGGCATCACCGAGCTGGGCGAGGAGTTCCTCGAGGAGCTCTTCCTCGTCTGGGCGCCGGCCCATGCCCGCGTGAAGTTGCAGGTGGCGCACCTCCCGGCGCGGTTCGCCCCGCAATTCTTCGACTTCGCGAAGCGGGCCTCAGCCGTGGCCGCACAGCGGGCGATCGCTCGCTGAGGTCGGCTCGGTGGTAGGTGGTGTGGATGAAGCACCGCATCCTCGTGGTCGATGACGAGCAGAACGCCCGCAGCGGCCTGAAGATCCTCCTCACCGAGGAAGGGTACGACGTGCGCGAGGCGGCCGACGGCGAGGAGGGCCTCGCGCTGCTCGCCAGCTTCAACCCCGACGCGGTGCTCTGCGACATCCGCATGCCGAAGCTCGACGGCATGCAGCTGCTCGAGCGCGCGCGCGCCGGGGGCCACACCTGCGCGTTTCTGATCGTCACCGCCTTCGCGTCGATCGAGAGCGCGGTGCAGGCGATCAAGGCCGGCGCGGACGACTACGTCACCAAGCCCATCGACCTGCCCTCGGTGCTGGCCAAGCTGGAGAAGATCTTCGAGAAGCGGGCGCTGCGCCAGGAGAACGAGCTGCTCCGCGAGCGGCTGCACGAGACGCACCGGTTCCCCAACATCATCGGGGTGTCGAGCGAGCTGCAGAGCGTCTTCGACCTCGTGGTGCGGGCCGCGCCGACGCGGGTCACGGTCCTCGTGCTCGGCGAGTCGGGCACCGGCAAGGAACTCATCGCCCAGGCCATTCACGACGCCTCCCCGCGCAAGAACAAGCCGTTCGTGAAGGTGAACTGCGCGGCCCTCAGCGAGACGCTGCTCGAGAGCGAGCTGTTCGGCCACGAGAAGGGCAGCTTCACCGGCGCGGCCTCCCGGCACGTGGGCCGCTTCGAGCTCGCCGACGGCGGCACGCTCTTCCTCGACGAGGTGGGCGACGTGAGCCCCGGCATGCAGGTCAAGCTCCTGCGGGTGCTCCAGCAGCAGGAGTTCGAGCGCGTCGGCGGCACCCAGACGGTGAAGGTCGACGTGCGCGTGGTGGCAGCGACCAACCGCGATCTCGAGGCCGACGTGAAGTCGGGGCGCTTCCGCGAAGACCTCTACTACCGGATCAACGTGGTCTCGGTGACCGTGCCTCCGCTGCGGCGCCGCAAGAGCGACATCCCCGCGTTGGTGACGCACTTCCTCGACCACTACGGGGCGATCCACGGCAAGCCGATGACGGGCCTGGCGCCGGGCACCCTCAACGCGCTGCTCTCGTACGATTGGCCGGGCAACGTGCGCGAGCTGGGCAACGTCATCGAGCGCGCGGTGGTCCTCGCGCGGGGCTCCGAGCTCACCTCTGACGATCTCCCGGCGACGCTGAAGGGCCCGCGCACGCACCTTCGCTCGGGCGACTCGTTGATCCCCGGCGCCACGCTCTACGAAATCGAGCAGGAGGCCGTGGTGCGCACGCTCGAGCTGGTCCACGGCTCGACCGCGAAGGCGGCAGAGATGCTCGGCATCTCGGCCCGGAAGATCCAGTACCGGCTCCCGGAGTACGCCGCGGCGCAGCGCGGGGTCGACCCGAAGCCCGAGGACTGAACCTCGCGGGGGCGAAGGGTGATCATCAGGCGCGCCGCAACCGCCCACTCCTTTGAAGCGGCCCGGGTTCGGGATATCGGCCTGCGGCGATGCGTCCTCTTGTTTCCGGTGTGTCCGCGCTGAGCTGTCTCGTCCTCACCGCCTGTTCGCCGCTGGCGGTGACCTTCGTGCCGGTGACGTCGACGGCCGACGGAGGCCTGCAGCGGGCGTGTGGCGCGGGCTTTGTGAGCCCCGACGGCCTGCGCTGTGACCCGGTGCTCCCCGCCGAGGCCTGTCCCGCGGGCACCATGGCGCGGCTGGGCTCGGAGCAGTGCGTGGCCGTGGGGTGGGCGACGTGCCCCGCGGGGTTCGCCCGCGCTCCCTCGGGCTGGGGGTGCTTGCCTGTGTTGCCCCCGTCTCCTTGCCCGGGGGCGACCCGGGCGCAGCTGGGGGCGACGGGCTGTCAGCCCGTGGGCGACTGCCTGGCCGACTTTCCCCCCGCCGGAGCCACGCTCTTCGTCGATCCCTCGGTGGTGGTCGACGCCACGCACTTCCGCACCCTCACCACCGCCGTCGCGGCCGCCCCTGCAGGGGCGATCGTCGCGGTGGCCCCGGGCACCTATCGCGAGAGCCTGATCATCAATCGCCCCCTCACCCTCGTCGGCCGGTGCGCGGAATCGGTCGAGCTCCAGAGCACGGGCGCGAACGTGGCGGGGCTGCAGGTGCGGGCCGGCGGGGCCCTCGTGTTGCGCCGCTTCACGGTGCGCGGCCACCAACTGGGGCTGTGGGTCTCGGGCGGTGGTTCGGCCGAGGTGCGCGACTGCGCGCTGCTCAGCAACCGCGACGCCCAGGCGGTGGTCGAAGGGGCCACCTCCCGGCTCTCAATCTTCGACTCGGTGCTGCGCGACGGCGTTCCGCAGACCAGCCCTTCGTGGGGTCGCGGCGTCATGGCCCAGGACGGCGCCACCCTCGCCCTCGAGGGAGTCAGCCTCGAGCACAACCAGGCCGTGGCGGTGCTGGTGCTCGGGCCCGCCACGACGGCGCACCTGAACGCGTGCGTGGTGCGCGACACGGCCCCCAGCACCGCCGGAGACGGGGTCGGCCTGGTCCTCGAAGGCAGCGTCCGGGTCGAGGTGTCGAACTCCGCCTTCCTCGGCAACCGCGGGCAGGCGATCTCCGTCAAGGAAGGGGCCCTGACGCTCACCCAGAGCCTCGTCGCGGACACGCTGCCCCGGCCCAGCGGGCAGACCGGCTTCGGGCTCGCGGTCTCGCGCGGTGGCAGCGCCGACGTCTCGCAGGCGGCCCTCACCCACAACCGCAGCCTCGGGCTTTCCCTGGAGGGCGCAGGCAGCCGGGTGAGCCTCACCGACGTGGTGGTCAACGAGACCCAGCCCTCGGACTTCGGAGAGATGGGCCTCGAGGCCACCGGCGGCACCACGCTGGTGCTGCTGCGGACCGCGGTCGTCGACAACGTCTCGGTCGGCCTGGGCCTCTTCGGCGGCGACGCGACCCTCACCCAGTCGCTGGTGGGCGGAACCCGCGGTAACCTCGCCAACGCCGCCACCGGGCTCAATCTGCAGGACGGCGCGCGCCTCGAGGCCCATGACAGCGCCTTCATCGCCAACCAGTCGCTGGGCATTCTCATCTCCGAGACCAGCCCCGCCAACGCGCGGGAACACGTCTTCACCGGCTCGCTGGTGATGGACACCGTGCCGTTGCCGGGTGGAGGTCCGGGGCGCGGGGTCTCGGTTCAGGACGGCCTCGTCACCTTCGACGACAGCGTCCTCGCGGGAAACAGCGAGGTGGCCGTCTTCCTTCGTCATCCCGGGGCCCGGGTGCGGGCGACCGACTCGGTGCTGCTGCGCACCGCCCTCGACCCCACGGGACTCTTCGGCTTCGGCGTGGTGGCGCGCGACGGCGCCCGCTGGGAATCCACCAACACCGACGTTCGCGGCCATGCCGCTGTCGGCCTCGCCTTCTCGAACGCCTCCGGCAGCATCGATCGCGGCCTCATCGCGGATCAGCCCATCGCGCTCGCGGCCCAGGACGGCGCGTCGATCGCCGCGGTGCGGACGGTCGGTGCGCAGCCCACCCCGGGCTTGCTCGAGGTGTCCAACGCCACCGTCTTCCTCAACAACGGGACGAAGGTCGGCGAGGGCAACATCCCGCTGCCCGCGCAGTAGGCCCTCGCTACTTGACCTCGCCCATCAGCCGGCGCACGAGCGGCGAGATGGCGATCAGCACCACGCCCGCGACGAGCGCGTAGAGCGCCAACTGCTGGTACCCGGCGGTGTACGAGAGGAGCTTATCGGCCGCGGTGGCGTTCTCTGCGGGGCTGGTCATGCCCGCGCCGAGCAGCCCGGCGGCGTACTGGCCGTAGGCGCTCGCGAGGAACCACATGCCCATCATCACGCCCTGCAGCTTCTTGGGCGAGAGCTTGGTCATGATGCTCAGCCCGATGGGCGAGAGGCACAGCTCGCCGAAGGTGATCACCAGGTACGCGAGGGTGAAGACGTTGAGCGAGGTCACGCCCTGGGCGTCAGCGAAGAAGCGCGTCGCGTAGAACACGTAGAACGCGGCGGCGAGGAAGAGGAACCCCAGCCCGAACTTCACCACCGTGTTGGGCTCGATCTTCCGCGCGGCCATCGCCACCCACAACAACCCGAGCAGCGGGGCGAAGATGATGACGAACAGCGAGTTGGCGGCGTTGTTCACCCCGTTGGGGTCGACCTTGATGCCCAGGAGCGAGTCGTGGAGGTTGTTCTTCGCGAACAGGCTCAGCGAGCCGCCCGACTGCTCGAAGAAGGCCCAGAAGATGATGCTGAAGAGAACGAACACCATCGCCGCCGCGAGCTTCTTGCGCTCGTCGGGCGTGCACTTGGTCATCTCGTAGCCGACGTAGAGCAGCGTGAGCGGCCCGATGGTGTACATGAAGTAGTCGGTGAGGTCGGTCTTCGAGACCATGTTCATCAGCACGGGGATCATCACCAGCGTGCCGAGGTAGGTCGCGTACTCGGGCCACTTCGACTTGAGCACCGGCGGCAGACCGATCGGCCCCAGGCTCTTCTGCGAGAAGACGAACCGCAGCAGGCCGACGCTCATCACCACCGCGGTCAGGCCGAAGGCCACGTTCCACGAGTACGACGGGTCGAGCGTCTTGCCGAGGTACACCGGGATGTAGCCGCCCAGCAGCGCGCCCACGTTGATGCCCGAGTAGAAGAGCGAGAAGCCGGCGTCGCGGCGCGGGTCGCCTTCCTTGTAGAGAGAGCCGACCATCGTCGAGATGTTCGGCTTGAAGAACCCGGTGCCCACGATGTTGAACGCGATGCCGAGGAAGAAGAGCTTCCGCGGGTCGATCGCCAGGATGAGCGAGCCGAGGATCATCAGGCTGCCGCCCCAGAAGAGCGACCGGCGGAACCCGAGGATCTTGTCGGCGAAGAGCCCGCCCACGAAGGTGAACGCGTAGACGAAGGCCTGCGTCGCGCCGTACTGCAGGTTGGCGACCTTCTCCGACATGAACAGCTGGTCGACCATGAAGACGGTCAACATTCCGCGCATGCCGTAGAAGCTGAAGCGCTCCCACATCTCGGAGAAGAAGAGCGCCCAGATCTGCCTGGGGTACTTGCCTTCGAAGGTCTGGATGGCGTCGAGCTCGAGCTGGGCGGTCACGGGGGCGCTCGATATCACCTCTCAGCTCTCCCCGCGCTGCGCCCTCCAGGCCCGGCCGAAGAAGAACTGGAACGGGAGGTGGATGCGGCCCGCCCACGACTGCTCGTCGTGGTGCCCCTCGGGGAAGCTGAACTGCAACAGGTCGATCCCCAGCCGGTAGCCGCGGCTGAGCAGCAGGTCGCGCATCGCGTTGGTGGCCTCGTAGTTGTCCTTCGGCCAGCCGCTGTCGAGGTACAGCAGCAGCTTGCGCCGCGGCTCGCTGGCGATGCGCTCGAAGAGGTCGTCGAGGTGCCCGAAGGTGCTCGAGAGGCACGCCACGCGGCCGAAGACGTCAGCGTGCTGCCACGCCACGTGGAGCGCCGCCACCCCGCCCAGCGAGCTGCCCATCACCACCGAGTCTTCCGGGCCGGTGAGGGTGCGCAGCTTCGCGTCGATCAGCGGCTTGAGGCACTCGGTGAGGAAGCGGCCGTAGGTCCCGTAGCCGGGCCTGGTGTAGTCGCGCAGCCGGTCGGCCGGCGCCACGCCCACCACGATGGCTTTGCGCACCGCGTTCATGCGGTCGAGGCGATCCATCGTCTCGTCGACGTGCCACTCGTTTCCCTGGAACGCCTCGTCGGGGAAGAAGAGGTTCTTCCCGTCCTGCATGTAGAGGACGGGGAAGCGGCGCAGCGTGTTCTCGTCGTAGCCGGGCGGGTGGTAGGTGCGAATGGCCCGCGTCTCGCCTTCGAAGTCGACCCGCAGCACCTCCGACACATGGCCGCGCTCGTCGCTGAAGAAGTAGGGCCACAGACCGCGATCTCGCTCGTGGGCGGTGAGCACGTAGTTGGGTCCCTTCGCCCAGGTGAAGCGGTCGCCCTCGCGCAGCCCCGGCTTGAGCTCGAGGGTCTGTCCGGCGAAGGCCACGTCGAAGAAGGCCTGGGTGGCCGTCGTGTACGTCGGGAGCACGTCGCGGTCCCAGTCCCACGCGGTGCGCAGCACGAGGCGCTCGGCGATCTTCGGGTACGAGACGCAGATTCTCACGGGGACTCCAGGTGAAGGTCGTGCGCGATGAGGCGCGCGCGGGCATCGAAGCGCGAGGTGGTGACCACGCGCGGGGGCACGCCCGGCACCACGCTGTCGAACACCTGCAGCCAGAAGGCGTCGACCTCGCGGGGCTTGAGCCACGAGCCGGTGCCGCGCTCGAGGTTGATGCCCAGGGCGCAGACCACGATGGCGTGCCGCTGCGCCACCGCGCGGAGCCGGGCGAGCACCTCGTGGAGCACCGCCCCGGTGAAGGGGTTGTAGAGGAAGAACACCGTGCCCTCGTCGAGCGGCGCCTCGCGCACGTCGGCGTGAATGAACTCCACGCCCTCGACGGCGACCTGCCGCGCGCGCGCCACCAGGGCCGCCTGCAGCTCGATGCCACGCGCCCGCGCGCCGCTGATCAGCCGCGCCAGCATCGCCGCCTTCCCCAGCCCGGAGCCGAGGTCGACGAACAGGTCGTCCTCCGTCACCGGCGCCTCGATCAACGCGCGCACCACCGGGGCTACGCCGCTGGGGTGATAGCCGAGGCAGTCGGGGGCGGGCGGGGTGAAGTCGGCGTCGGCGATGCCCAGCAGCCGCTCGACCTCCGCGTCGCGGGCATCGGGGGGGAACGCGGCGAGGTGCGCGAGCAGCGCTTCGCCCGTCATGAGGTCGCTCAGCGCTTCACCAGCAGCAGGCCGCACACCGTCGCGCTCAGCCCCTTCTCGCGGCAGGCGACCTCCACCACCGGCAGGTTCTCGGCCAGCGCCCCTGACTTCGTGAAGCCGAGGTGCGCCACGTCGTAGGCCACCCGCAGCTTCCACGCGGCCGCGCCGGGCAGCTTCTTCGGGGCGAGCGCGCGGTACGGCGTGGTCCACGACTCCGGGGGCGAGGGGAGCGCGGTGTCGGCCTCCGAGCCGGAGATCAACTCGTAGAGCAGCCGCTGCCGAGCCGAGCGCACCGCGTCGTCCACCACCGCCAGCAGCTCGGGGCTCGCGGCCACCGGGGCGAGGAGCAGCTTCTTCACCGCGGCGAGGTCGGCCCGCTCGTGCGCGCTGGTGTAGTCGGTGATCCACTGCGCGGTCTTCGCCGAGGCCTCGGGTGCGCGCGCGTAGACCGCGAACACCGCCGCCGCGGACACGCCGTCGCGCCCCGTCTCTTCGTCGTTGAGCACCCGGAAGGCGAGGGTGCCCGCGTCGAGCGACCACTTCTCCGGCGTGTTGCCCACGCGCTCCCAGCCGCGGTTGTTCAGCCGGTACGCGCCGTTGCACGCCTCGAAGGGAAAGGATTCGCACTTCACGCCCGCATCGCTGCAGCCCGCGACCGCGCAGCGCTCGAAGACGGCCCGGGGCATGGTGCCCGCGAACTCGAGCTCCACCACCCCCGCGTCCGACAGGCGCCACTGGTAGCTGGCGGGCGGGCGCATCCAGGGGATCTCCCGGATGAGATCGGCAGGCGGCTGCCAGAGGTTCGACAGGAGCGGGAAGGTGAGCGCGGGCCCGCCGGGCTGCACCTTCAGCTCCCGCAGCGTGGTGCGGTACTTCACCTCGTCGCGGCCGAGGGTGACGGTGGTGTCGATCTCCTTCGGGGCGATGGGACAGCCGCTGAGCAGTGACGCGACGAGGACGAGTGCGAGGGAGCGGATGGCCACTGCGGCATTCTGGCGCACGAGCGCAGAAGGTTCACTCCGGTTCTGCAGCTGGCCTCATGGGAGTCGCCACCGCGAGGTTGCGTGATCAGTCCGGGACGACCAGGGACTTCGTGCCGAGCTTGAGCGTGGAGAGCTCCGGGTGCCGTCGCTCGACCCCGAGGGTGTACGTACCCGGCGTCAGCCCATCGATCCGAACGACCACATCGCAGAAGGTCGAGCCTGCAAGGATCGCGTCGGGCAGCGCCACGAGTCGCACGAAGTCGGCCGTGCGCTCAACCTCGAAGCTCGGTGGAGGATACGCGTCGGGTAACTGTTGAAGCCGCACGCGCACGGTGGACGCGGTGGCGCTCTCGACGATGATGTCGAAGGGAGGGCGCCCCGGGATCGGCAACGTCGGCAGACAGCTGGCGGTCAACACCTTCTCGAGCGTCACCGTGACGGTCACGTGGTCCTTTCCATGTTTGCACGAGAGGAACAGCACGAGCAGGGTGAGGCCCCTGAACCAGAGCATCGAAGAGCGCATCCGAATGACCATTTGATGGTGTCCTCCCGGTGAATCGGTAGTCGAAAGACGGCAGAGGAGATTACGACGCAGACATGAAATGTCCTCTCGTGGTGGCGGTGGTGTGCTTCGCGGCCTGTGCCCCAAACGTGACTGCGAACCCGTGCGCGAACGGCGGAGGTGCGACCCCGACGCCCCTCGTCACCGGCCGCGCCATGAAGAACCTCTCCGTCTCGGGTGAGTCGCTCGTCTACGTCGACACCCAAGGTCGCAGCACGCTGCGCCGTGTCGGTCTCGACGGCTCGAACGACGTCGAGCTGTACGCCGCCCCTCCACAGCACCGGCTCTTCGATTCGATGGTGGTGGGCGACACCGTGTGGCTCTTCGAGCAGGAAAGCGCGCTCACCGGCGTCATCACGCGCGTGCGCAAGGTGCCCCTCGCCGGAGGCGCAGCGACGACCCTCACCCTCAGTGAGAGCGCCGTGTTCTTCCTGCGCCACGAAGCGTCGCCAGAGCGGTTCTTCGTGCGCATCGCCAACAGCGGCAGCGAAAACGGCATCATCTTCAGCATGGCCACCGACGGCGCGTTGACGCGAATCATCGGCCCGAAGAACCTCGACGAGGCGCAGGTCACCGACGACGGCGTGTTCTTCATGTACCGGCCTTCCATCGGTGACGACGCGAGCTCGCGCGCCCTGCGTCGCGCTGACAAACAGGCCGGCGCTACCGACGCGCAGGTCGGCGACGTGCACTGTCGCGGCAGCTTCCGTCGCCTCGCGTCGGGTGCGTTCATCTGCGCTGGCTACAGCTCCACCGGCACCGGTTCGCCCTCCAGCGTCACGCTCACGCACCTCGACACCAACGGCGGCAACGCGCGCACGGTGCTCGACCTCTCCGAAGTCGACGGCATTGGTTTCGGTGGCGCGAGCGTGGCCGCCGAGGCGGGCGACGAGCTGCTGGTCACCTTCACGGGCACCGCTGACACCTACCCGCTGCTCGGCCTCAACCCCACGAGCGGCGCGACGCGGGCGCTGGCGTGCGGCGTGCCCAACCCCACGCTCGGCAACGGCGACGACCGCCCTGAACTCGTCGTCGCTGGCGACACGGTCTACTGGATTGGCCAAGGCGCGCGCGGAGTGCCGCCCAACACCCTCTTCAAGCTGCCGCTCCGCTGACGCGGGTCCACCCCGCGCGTGGACCGCGAAAAACACCTCGAGACACATGGCCTCCGAACCTGAGGAGGCGTCATGCACCGTCGCACGTGGTCGTCCTGGTCCTTCATCGTCGTTGCGGTGCTCTCCTTCCCTGCGCTCGCGCAGAACAACCCCGAGTGTCTCGGCAGTCAGTGCGGCGCCCCGCATGAAGAGGGCGGTGGTGGCGGCGGCTCGTGCATCGACGGCGTCTGCGTCGGCGGCGGGTGCTCGGTGTGGGTCGCGTACACCGACGACGGCAAGACGCTCTCGTACACCGACGACGCCGACGGCGACGGCAAGTCGGACACCACCGACAACTGTCCGTTCGCCTCGAACCGCGACCAGCTCGACCAGGACGGAGACGGGGTCGGCGACACCTGCGACACCTGCGCGGCCGCCGCGAACTTCGCGCAGCTCGACACCGATGGCGACGGCCAGGGCGACGCGTGTGACGTCGATCTCGACGGCGATGGCGTGCCCAACACCAACGATCGCTGTCCCGGCATCCCCAACGCCGACCAGCTCGACACCGACGGAGACGGCCTGGGCAACGTCTGCGACCCCGACGATGACGGCGATGGCGTGCTCGATGCGACCGACCTCTGCCCGCTGCTCCCCAACCCGGGCAACGCGCCGCTCAGTGACCCGCGCTGCAACGCCGACCAGGACGGGGACAACGTCTCGGACAGCTTCGACAACTGCCTGGCCACGTCGAACCCCAGCCAGCTCGACACCGACGGCGATGGCCGCGGCGACCCCTGCGACCTCGACCTCGACGACGACGGCATCCTCAACACCGCCGACAACTGCCCGGGCGCGCGCAACCGCGGCCAGTGGGACGAAGACGCCGACGGCGCCGGCGACGCGTGCGATGCGCGCTACTGCGTGGTGGTGGACCCCTCGAACAAGGCCGACTGCCTCGACCCCAACGGTCCCTTCCGCGTGCACGGCGGGGGGCAGGTGACGCTCAAGGCAGGCGAGCACTTCCGGCTCCCGCTGTTCGCCAACCGCAACGGCGCGGCCATCGAATACGTGTGGACGGTGAGCCAGCGCCCCGCGGGCTCGAAGGCGGCCATCACCCACCCGCAGGGCGTCGTCACCCAGAGCAACCGGTGGATGTACGAGTACGCGCAACGCGAGGCGCCGACCTTCACCGCCGATGTCGATGGCGAGTTCGCGCTCCAGCTCCAGGCGAAGCTGGTGTTCGCCGACCGCGCGTACCCTGAGAACCGCACCTCGACCTCGTCGCTGGCGATGCACGCGCTGGGGGAAGGGGCGAGCTGCAGCGTGCTGCCCGTCGATGCCGCCGCCTGCTTCGGGGGGCTCTTCGGTCTCTCGCTGCTGATCCGTCGCCGCCGCGCGTCGTGACCGCTCCCTCGAAACCCGGGCACGGATCACCACGGGGTGGGGGCGCATCCCCTCACTTCGCCGCCGCGCGGCGCCTCGCAACCCGCTGATCTCCCACCTTGCCGCTGACTGGCCCACCCCTCGCAACAGCCGGCAGCCGCCATGGCCCCACTCACCCAAACCCATGAGATGTGGGCCTTTGAACCGCGGAAATCGACTCGAGACACAGGGTCCTCCGTGGCTGCTCTCGCTCGCCCCCGCACCGTGCCCTTCCCCGCGACCGATGACCGGCTGCTCGAGTCGCTCCGCGCGGGGCGGCCGGGCACGTGGCTGCAGTTCTACGACGCGTTCGCGCCGTACGTGCTCGCGGTGCTGCGCAAGGTGATGGGCCCCGACCGCGAGCTCGAAGATCTCCTGCAGGACGTCTTCGCCCGGGCCCTCGAGGGCATCGACCGGGTGCGCGAGGCTGACAAGCTCAAGCCGTGGCTCCGCGGGCTGACCGTCTTCACCGCCCGTGAGACGCTGCGCCGGCGCAAGTGGCGCGCGTGGCTCCCGCTGGGAGACCCCGACCAGGAAGAAGACGTGATCCCCTTTCCCACCACCACCGACGCGCTCGAGGAGCGGATGCTGCTGCGCAAGGTGAAGGCGGTGCTCGACGGGCTGAACGTCGACGATCGCCTCGCCTTCACGCTGCGCCACTTCGAAGGGCTCGAGCTGACCGAGGTGGCGGAGACGCTCAAGATGTCCCTCTCCACCGCGAAGCGCCGCATCGCGCGCGCAGAGGCCGAGTTCAAACGACGCGCCCAGCAAGACCGCGAGCTGCGCGCCTGCTTCACGGAAGGGATGGCGTTCTCGTCATGAGCGACCTCGACACCATCGCCAAGCGCTACGAGAAGGCGCTCGCCTCACAGCGCGACTCCAGGTCCATTCTCACGCAGGCCCGTGCGCGCTTCGCCGAGAAGCTGCACGGCGTCGACACCCTGGCCCCCTCGCGCTGGCGCATCGTGCTGCCCTCGTTCGGCGCGCTCGCCGTGGCCGCCGCCCTGGCCTTCCTCTTCTGGCCCGAGGTGCCGCTGGGCGTCACCGTGCGCGGCCAGCCGGGCGAGCCCGTCGACTTCGTGCA